>NZ_JBFRFW010000020.1:0-125216 GCF_052115025.1 Bradyrhizobium sp. 2TAF24
ACGCCCGGCCGCGCGGTATCGACCTGCCCGGTGAGATCCGGCGTCTGGTTCTCGATGCCGAGCGTCACGCTGCCGCCCGGCGCCAGGATGTTGATGTCGCCGCCGGCCTCGGTGCGGATGCGGCCGAGCTGATACACCGACAGGTCGCCGTGATAGGCCGTGGTCGGCGTACCGATGGTGCTGCCCGGGAACAGGGTCTGGATCGCCTTGTAGGCGCGATCGTAGCCCTTGCCGCCCGCGCCCTCGCCATTCGCCGCGGCGCGGCCGCCGGCCTTCAGCTCGGCGAAGTACACCCTCTCGATCAGCGGCATCTGCACACTCGGCGCCAGCCCGCGGAACAGCGCGACGGCCTGATCGGCCGGCAGCACCGCATAGCCGAGCGTCTTGTTCAGATAGTCGACGAGATCGGCGGTGTGGCTTTGCAGCACTCCGCTGGCATAGGCCGGATCGAGATAGGTCGTGATGAAGCCGGCGATGTTCATGCCATCCTTGCCGAGGCCGACGGCGACACTGATCGACGCCCCGGTCGGTGGCAGCAGCACATTGTCGGCGTTGCCGATGCTGGCGATGCCGATGCCGCGGGCCGAAAACGCGCTGGCGAGCAGCGAGGTCTGGATATTGATGTCGCGCCCGGCCTCCACATCGAGGAAACCTGGCCCGCCGATCCGGATGTTGAAGCCGCTGCAGTCGGTCGGCGTCCGACAGCTGGTCATGTCGCGGCCGGCCTGGACTTGCGAGACATCGTCGGGCCGGTTGTTCTGCAGCGCAAACGATGGCGAGAGAATGTCGAGCCCCGCACGAACATTGGTTCGCTTGGAGGTCGCCAGCGTGACGGATGCCAGGTTCCCCAGCGCATAGACGTGCGCGACCCGTCGATCGGTGGGCTGGACGAGGCTGGAGGCGAACGATGACAGGGTCTGATCACCGAACTGGAAGATCGACCCTGCATAGTCGTACAGGAACGGCACCGCCACAGGGACGGGCACCATGCCAGTCATGCTGATCCCGGTGTTCTTGATATCCTGGCCTGCCAACAGATCGAGCTGCGCTGTGGCCGCGGGCAGGCCAACCAGGATGTTACCGAATCCGATCCCACTGCCATTGATCATGGCACTCGCCCCGAGCGCCTGCGTGCTCGATATCGATCCGGTCGCAGCCACGACGTTCATGACCGGCGGCAGGAAGCTGCCATTGAGCGAGACGTCGCCTCCCATCGCCAGGACACCAAACGCTGAAGCCGGCGTAAAGCTGCTGAAGAAGCCGTACGGCAGACTTCCGGTGAAACTGCAGGAGAAGGCGCAGCCTTCGAGCCCGAGGTGGGGCGGAGCCCCGGCTTGCACGGCGGCGCGGGTTGGATCGCCGACCAGCACATGCAGCGAGCGATCGGCCACGGCGGACACCTGTGCATTGCCGACCATCAGGTTGACCATCACGGTCGTTCCGATCTCCGTCGCACGCACCATGCCGGTGCCCTGGCCGACGTCGATGTTGGCGTTGTCGAGCGCCCGCCCCACATTCAGTCGCAGATCGCCGCCTCCGGTGATCGCCACGTCCTGAAGGCTGGACGCGGCGGCCGGCGCGCGCATGGTCGCCGGCAGGCTGACATCGATATTGGTGAGGTTCCCCCCGATGCTGATGGTGGCGTTGCCGCCACCGAGAGCGCCGACGCCACGGTAGGCCGCGACATGGGGCGCATAGTCCTTCATAGCGCTGGTGCTGGGCGCCTGGTAGTAGGTCCCGAAGTTGATGAACGACGTGCCATTGATGACGCCCGGTCCCTGGGGATTGGGTTGCCCCTCCGTCCAGAGCCAGAACGCATCCAGCTCGCTGCCGGCGTAGCCGTTGGACACCGACGGCCCGCGCGGGCCCGGGATATTGATGCCGCTGGCGCCGGTCAGATCGCCCTGGGCCATGATGGTCAGGTTTCCGCCCCCCTGCGGGTAACTCGGATAGAGCGCCGTGGGATAGGTCGCGTCCCACGCGACCCCTGCCTTTGGCCGTTTGGTGTAGGAGGCATACCCCAGATATGTATCCGGCAGGTGCAAAATGGATGAGATCAGCGAATCGAAGGGCAGCCGCGTCGGATTGGTGAAGCCGGGCACGTCAGGCGACGGGGTTCCGGCGGTGTAGATGCCGAACGGCGTTGTCAGCACGATGTTGCCGGCGGCGGCGAGATCGAGGTCACCGGTTCCGGTGCGCAGCACGCTCGGGATCAAGACGCCGGTGGCATCCGGATGCGGATCGTTGAACTGGATCGAGCCGCCGCCTGCGCCGAGCTGGCTTTGCGCCATGATCGCATCGGGGTCGGCAGCGGACAGACTGGCGCCGGCAACCACCCGCAACGTCGCCGAACGCGATCCAGTCGGCAGCAGCCGCGCAATCGCGAAGATATTGCCATCCGGCGAGGCGACCGGCGCGGCAAAGCCGTCGCTGAGGCTGCCGTTCATGAAGACGTTGCCAGCGGCACGCAGCGTCAACACCATCGGTTCGCCATTGTAGCGATACGCCTGCAGGTTGATGCCCGTGTTGAGCTTAGTGGGGGTTTGCAGCAATTGCAGGTCGCCCGCACTGACGAGCTCGATCCCCGGCAGCAGGTGGAACGTGGTGGCGGCCGTCGTCTGCAGCGTCCCGATCCCGTTCGCGATGGATGCCCCCGCAACATATGCCTGCGCGTCGGCATTCGCAGCGCCGATCGCCGCGTCGACATAAGCGACGTTGGGCGATGTCGGACCAGAACGGGTGGGGAGATGATAGACCTTCACGGCCTCGACATCGATCTCACGCGCGCCGATCACCGACACACCGGCATTGCTGATCTGCACGCCGGAGGCCGTCCGTGGCGCACGTAGCCAGAGCCGCCCGCCATTGGCCGCAATGTCGGGGCTGGCTCCGGCAACCTTGATGGTGCTGTTGGCATCGAGCGTCAGCAGGCCCGGACTGTCGCCGGCGAGCCCGAGAAACACATTGCCTCCCATCGTTGCGGTGGTGTTCGCATCGAGCAGCGCACCGCTCGCCAATTTGAGGTCTTTGCCGGCGGTGAGGCGAATAATGGCATTGCGCCCACCGCTGGCATCGATCGTCCCGTTGACGGTGATGCTGCCGCTGGCAGCGGACAATTCGACGTCTTGGGCCGTGATGCTGCCGACTGTGATATCGCCGGTCGCCAGCGTCAGCGCCTGCTTTCCGCTGAAGCCCTGCACCGCGGCGAGCAACGCCGAGGCATCACCGGTGGCGAGGCTCATCGCCACCTGAGCTCCGCGATAGCCGGCCACGCTGGCGGTATTGAAGCGGCCGCCGAGCTGCGCGGAGCCATTGGGCGCCACGATGTTGAGCGTGCCGGCATCGCCGCCGAGGTCCGACCCCGGCAGGTCGACAATGGGGGTCTTCGTGCGGTCGAGCGCGGCAAGGGTGCCCCCGGCAAGGTTCAGCAGCGCTCCCGCGGCGACCGCGACATTGCCGGACTGGGACACGAGGTTGACGGTCCCTCCCGGCGCGATACGCACCACGTCGAAGAACGGCATGACGGCGCCCGAGACGTCGGTGATGGAGCCGGCGCCGAGGGTCAGGCCACCGGCCGCCGTCAGGCTGATCACGCCGGAGGGCAGCGAAATGTCGGTCCCCTGGACGATTGTACCGGCATTCACGGTGAGATGCGCGCCGATCGACTGCACCTGTGTCAGCGGCGCGGTCGACAACAGCGACGGCGCGAAGGTCATCGCTCCGCCGACCTTCAGCGTGGTGTCGGCGCCGGCCTTGCCGGTCACCAGCGGCGCAGCAACCGCGAGATCGCCGCCGGTGCTGAGCACGCCGATGCCGTTGCCGATCAGCTGGCTGCTGGCCGCAAGCGTGATCCCCGAGAAACCTGCGAAGTTGAGCGTGCCCGGCCCCACCGTCAGCTCGGTCGCATTCAGCATCAGCGCGCCCTGCCCGGACGCGACTGCAGCGACCGGCGCCACGGCGCCGACCAGGTTCAACTGGCGGGCCGAGATCGCAGCGATATCGCCGCTCGCGCCCCATCCCTGGATCACGGGGCTGACGAGGGTCAACTGGCCGATGGCCGGCTGGCCGCGCGCCGGATCGATGGCACCGAGCGCTGCGCCGCCGTACACATTGATCGCCTGGCCGGCTGTCAAAGCCAGTTGCGATGTCGGCGCGATGCCACGGTTCGGGTCGCCTGCGGTCAGCATGGCCAGCAGCGCGCTGGTCAAGGTGATCCCGTTCGGATTCTGGCCGCCGACATTGATCACGGGCGCAGCGAGACTGATCGCCGGCGCACCGAAGGCCGCAGTGCCGTCGAGGCTCACATTGGAGCCGTTCGCCAGAACCATGCTCCCCCCGGCATCGACGCGCGCCTGTGCGCCAACGATCAGTGTGCTGGGCAGCGGGCTGGCCGAGGAGGTCAATGACACCGGGACCTGCGACGGCGTGTTGGAGGCCATCAGAAATGCGCCGTCGGTGAGTGCGATAGTGCCGAGCGACCGCCCGCTCTTCGAATCCAGCGGGAAAGTATCCGGAATCCCCCCTGCATGCGTGGTGTCGATCACCGCTCCCGGATCGAGGGTGAGCATGGCGGTCGCCCGCAGCATGATTTCCGGAGCTGACAGCACCGCATGGGAACCGATCTCGACACTGGTCGCTGCCTGACCGATGGTCATCTGGTTGGCCGACAGCCTCCGCACGCCACCGATGAGAATACTTTGCGCACCGATGCCGTTGATGAAGTTGACATCGATTCCGGTGACCGCCGGGTTCTGAACGGCGTCGCCGGCGCCAAGGATCATCAGGTTGCTGCCGACGATATCGGCCGAACCACCGCGACCACCGGCCGCATAACTGAAATTGCCCACACCCTGGAACGAGATTCCGCTCAGCGCGCTGAGCACGAACTGTCCCGCATCCACCGGCAGTCGCGGGGCCACCGTATTGGCGGCCACGGCCTGCGCCTGGAACAGCCGGGTGACCGTCGTTTCAGCATATTGCGATTGCTGCCGCACCACCGTGCCCGGCGTGACGATGAAGACCGACGGCAGGCTGTCACGCAAGGACGTGTTGGCGACCGTGCGATAGCCCCAGGCCTGATACGCGCCCGACGGCAGGGCGAAGCTCGCCCCGGCCCATGCCGGCGACAGCCCCGATGCGGCGACCGTCAGCTTGTAGGCGCCAGGAAGCAAGGCATAGTGCCCCGGCAACAGCGTGTAGGTGCCGGCTGCGAGGCCGGCGACGCCGTTCAGCGCGACCTGATCGCCGACCTTGAGACTGACGGGGGCGGCCTGCAAGCTCGCGGCGCCGTTGCTGGACTCCATCAGGGGCGAGCGCGGAGCGTAGGCCGCCCCGAGGCTCGGCAGGATGGCGAACGTGGTGGTGCCGTTCAACGTGTCGACCGATCCACCGGCTCCGCTGACGAACTGGGCGCCCCACAGATCACCACCGCCGGATTCGTCGATGATCGCTGTCGGCTGGACCGCGACCGATTTGCCGTAGAGCGAGATGACCTTCGCCGTCGGCGTGGTGATCGCGTTCGGCGAGCCATTGCTGTCATAGCCATAGATGTAAAGGTTGTTGCCGAGCGGCGAGCCGTAGGGAATCACGGCGCCGGCGGCCGACACCGAGGTGATGCTGCCCGGCAGCAGATTGATGGCGGATACGCTTGCCGGATTGTTCTGATCGCCGAACGTGATTGTGCCCAGCGGCGCACGCAGCACGCCGCCCTGATTGATGACCGGTGCGATCAGCTGGACGTTGCCGCCGGCGGACAGCGGCAGCGGCGGGACGGGACTGCCGTTGCCGGCGATCGTGATCACGCTGGACGCACCGCTCGCCGTGATCATGAACTGGCTGTTGATCGCATTCACCACAGCGCCATCGCTCGGCCCCGTCGTCGTCGGATAGAGCTGCGACGAGACGAAAGCGAGATTGCCCAGCGTCGCCAGGGTGCTGGCCTTGTTGGAAGCAGCTGCGACCGACGCGGCCACAAGACGGATATCACCACGGCTCGCGAACGAGATGTTGGCGAAGCCCGGCAGCGCCACCGTCGTCGTGCTCGGCTGGGAATAGTTCGGCTGGTAGCTGTAGGTCGCCCCGCTGTTCAGGACGCCTTCGATATCGATCAGCGCCGCATTGACGGTCAGCGTCGCCGTGCCGGCGAACGGCGCCATGTTGCGGACATAATTCGGCGGGCTGCTGAGGAAATCGTGGCCGACGCTGCGCTGGCCGCCACCGATATCGACATAGGCCGATGCCAGTTGCACGTTCGCTCCCGGAGACGCGCCGACCGCCCGCGCGTTGATCGTCAGGCTGCGTTCGGTGTGCAGGCTGACGTCGCCGCTGAACATCACCGCATCGACGGCACCGAGCGACACGCTGGCAAAGCCGCCCGCCATGATCTGGCTTGCGCTGACATGGAGCTCGCCGGGCGCCGGAAAGGCGTCTCCGACCTTCAGCCCAGCCGAGGCGAACGACTGCGCCTGCGTCAGGATCAACTGGCCGATCGGCTGCTGATAGGTGTCGCCGACATGCGACGTCCACATGGTCTGATCGATGCTGAGGCTGCCGCCGGTGGCGCCGCCGCCGGCCCGCGCCAGCAGGGTGGCATCGAGCAGCAGCCCCTGGGACGCGATGATATTGACCGCGCCGGCGTCGGTCTTGAGCGGCAGCGACATCAGCGTCTGCGACAACCCGGATCGCACGGGAAATGCGACCGTCCCCGTCCCGCCGGACACGTCGATCAGTGCACCGGCCTGAACCACCACCGCGCCGAGCGAACCCATACCGGGCGTCGAGCCGGGCACCGCCCCGGCCGCAGCCACCCCGGGATAGGCGGCGTAGGGATAGGCATCGGGATCGCCGCCGTTCTCGTTGATATTGACAGTGCCGCCTGCCCACATCCGGTACGCCGGCCGGCCGCCCTGATCGAGGAAGG
This sequence comes from Bradyrhizobium sp. 2TAF24, assembly GCF_052115025.1. Classification (NCBI taxonomy): domain Bacteria; kingdom Pseudomonadati; phylum Pseudomonadota; class Alphaproteobacteria; order Hyphomicrobiales; family Nitrobacteraceae; genus Bradyrhizobium; species Bradyrhizobium sp. 2TAF24. The sequence continues at coordinate 6,920 of NZ_JBFRFW010000020.1, forward strand.
TCTGGACCAGTCCACGTGCCAGCAACTGCGCGTCGGCTCCGATCCACAGCGTCTGTGCCCGATCGTTCCACTGCGGGCCATAAAGATCGAAGTTGATCGTCCCGCCGGGGGCATTGATGACGCCGTCGAACGTCAGCTGACGCCCGGCATGAAGCTTCACCGTCGCGCCCGGATCCGAGTTGATCTGAACGCCGGCGCCGACGACCAGAGTGCCGGTCGACGGATCGATCGCGCTCAGCACCAGATTGACGGGCCGCACGCTCTGGAACGGCAGCGGCACTCCCGGCACGGCAAGGCCCGTCATGCTGGATCCACTGCGGGCCTCCGACGCGGCCGGCGTCAGCATCAGCGGCTGCGCATGCAGCTCGATGTCGGAGCCCGGCGCGACCGTCAGGCCGTTGTAGCTGATCAGGCCGTACTGGCTGAAACCGCCCTGCGTGAAGAACGATGGATCAAGCCAGAGCGTCCGGCCATCGCCCGGGTCGCTGCCGCCGACGCGAATATCGCTGGTCGCCAGCATCAGGCGGCCGCCACCGCCAAAGCCGTAAGATCGCACCCCGCCATTCAGCGTGATGCGCCCCGGATAAGCAGACGGCGCAACGCCATACGGGCCGAGGACCAGATAGTTGCTGACGATGCTGATATCGCCCCCGAGGCCGGTGATCGGCCCGCTGGCCACGCCTCCCTTCGCCTGCTGCCAACCGCCGCTCGTCGCGTCGATCAGGGCGCCCGCCCCGATCAGCACGCTGCCCTTGGCATGAATCGTGACGGTGCCGCCGTTCGGCAGGACCGATGCGACCGGCACCCGATCCGGCACGTCGTTGGTCCACACGCCGGTGACGTCGAGCAGAGCACCTGGTTTCAGCACCGCATCGCGCCTGGTCGTCAGCGTCCCCAGCGACGTGTCGAACGCGATCGATCCGGCATGAGCGACAAGCTGGCCATCGATGGCGATCGTCGCCTCGGTGTTCAGGCCAATCGCGCCGCCATTGGCGACCCGAACCGTCGCGCCGCCGACGACGCTGATGCCTCCGGAGATCGGCAGCTGGCTCGCCGGATCCACCCGGCCGACACCGCTGTTGATGGTGATGCTGCCATAGCCGGCGCTGTTCAATGCCGTCGCCGACAGGTACAGCGTCTGCTGCAGGTCCGCCGGCAGCAGCGTCGCCGGATCACGTTGCCCGTTGACCACCGCGCTGTTGGCGAACACGTCAGCTGGAGGTGTCGTCGTCGGCGCGATCACCACATCCGACGGAAACAGCAGGCCGCCCGCCCCGATAACCAGCGCGCCGCCTTGCGCCATGCTGCCGGCGTTGCGCTGATAGAGCCCGTTGACCGCGACGGCGTTGACGGCGGCGTCGACCTCGAGCTGACGCGCTGCAACGGAGAAACTGCCTGCGGACATGCCTTCGAGATAGCCTGCCTGGTAGCGCAGCCCGCCACTGATCAGCGAATTGACGTAAGTCTCCCTGACGCTCCAATGGGGGTGATTGACCACGAACTGGCCGGCAACGCCGAGATAGCTGACATCCGCCGGTGCGTCATTGATGTCGTAGATGCGCCCATTTGCGCCGATGATCCGGGTGAACGGCACATAGCCGGCCTGATGCAGCAGCGAGCCACCAGCGATGTTGATCGACGCTCCCGGCCGCAGGATCGCATCGCCGGTCGAGAACACGCTGAAAGCGCCGCCGAACGTCAGCCGCTGATCGATGTTGCGCGACGCCAGCCCCAGCCAGCCGGACACCTCGAGCAGTCCGCCCGCCGTGTAGATCCGGTCCGGCGCCACCGCATTCAGGTCATGCACATTGATCCAGACATCGGTGCCGTAGAGCGCGCCGGTGCGATTGAGCGGCGCGTCCCGCAGCTCGTTGGCCCGCACGTTCACCTGCACGACATCGGCGGACGCGGCGACGGGCACGCCCTGCAGCCCCGAGACGTCGATGACGGCGCCATCGGCGACATAGACGCGACCGGCATCCTGCCGATAGGCCGGGAAAAAAGAGCCGGCCACCGCCGGAAAATCCTGCACAAGCAGGCCGGCCGGATCGTCCGAGGCCTCGAGGATGACGCGCCCGGCGGGAGCGACGATGGCGGCGCCGGCAAGCACGCTGACGCTCTGGCCCGACGCCTTGATCCGTGACTGTCCCTGCGGCTGGCCCGCGAGCGCGGTGCGACCGTTCTCCTCCGGCAGGACCGTCGTGAGGCTGCCGGGCGACAGCTCGACCGTGCCGAGCCGGGTGGGCAGCACATAGTAGTTGTTGACGGTGTAGTTATCGCTCTGGACCAGCTGCACGAAGGTGCCATCTCGGGCGACGAGGCTGATCGAGCCCGCCTGGTCCACCGACGTGGTGGCCGCGACGATTCCGCTCTGTTTCACGTTGAGGCCGATCAGCGTGACATTGCCGGTGGGAGCGCTGACGAGCCCTTGCGCCGCATTCACCACCACGCCTCCATTCTGCAGATTGACCTCGACGCCGCGCACGGCAGGATCCGCGCTCGGCGTGAGATACACGGCGCTGCCTGCCGCCAGCACCACCTGACCATCCGGCGCGACGATGCTGCCGCTGTTGCGGACATTGCCGCCGAGCAGATAGACATGACCGCCGCTGGTGGTTACCGACGCAGCAGGCGCGCTCTGGATGACCGCTCCGGCCTCGACAACGACATCTGCAGCCGATCCAGGCCCGCTATAGCTGAAGGCCGGATCGAACACCTTGTGGTTGACGACATCGTAGGCCTGCTGGTTGACGATGCCGCTTCTGAACTGCTGATCCGTGATCCCGAGCGTCGATGCCACCAGCGAGCCGACATTGATCTGACTGGCACCGCCGAAGATGATGCCGTTCTGGTTGATCACCAGCACCTGGCCCGACGCCTTGATCTGGCCGAGGATCTGGCTCGGCCCGACATTGCCGGTGACGCGGTTCAGTGCCGCCCAGGTCGTGGCCTGCTGGTTGAAATTGACCGTGGTCTGGGCGCCGACGTTGAAGGTCTGCCAACTCAGGATCGCCTGCGGCGCGGTCTGGTCAATGGTGACGGTGGTGCGGTTGCCGTTGACGCTCTGCACCGGCGCATTGGCGCCGTTCCATGTCGCATTGGGGGCGACCTGGAGGCCGCCGGCGGCGAGACCATTCGGCACCACCACCTGCGGCAACGTCGTCGAGCGCTGAGCTGCCGCCGCGGCGGCGCGTGCCGCGGCTTGGGCGCCCTGCATCGCCTGGATCGCCTCGATCGAGCGTCGCATCGCGCTCTGGCCCTGCTGGGCGGCGGCCGCTGCCTGCTGCGCGGCCAGAGACGTGGCGTCGATGGCAAAGGTCGTCGCCGGGACGCCACCACCGCCACCGAGTTGCGCGGCAAGCCCGCGATCGGGCGTTGCGATCAGCAACGCCAGCAGGCTGGTCCCTGCCAGCAGCGCCGCCTGGGACATCAATCCCGAGCCCCGCAGCGCAGGGCGTCGCTCCACCCGGCGCAGGCACGCATGCGAAACGCGGGCAGTTTTCTGGCGAGACGGCATCTGATGTCCTTTGGAAAGAAACGATGGAACGGCCCACAGGCCGCACCGCACCGATGCTCATCACCAGATCATGATCGCGTGATGAGCCACTCGTTCCCAAGGACGCCTCTCGATTGGCGGGACCGAACAAAAAAATGAGAGGCGCGGAGAGATTTTCGATACCGCCCCGGATGCACGGCGACGTTCGGGCGACGTCAGCTCAGAAGCACGATGCCCCCGGGCAGGTGCGTCGCCTTCGCAGCGAAGATCTGTTGGAACATAGCGAGAATGCCATCGACATTGTCGATGCGAAACCGACCGTTGACGAGACGGCGCCCCAGCTCCGCATTCGTCACCACGACCCTGCCCGACCGGTAGCGATTGATCTCTCCGACCACACGATCGAGAGGAGTGTCATGAAAGATCAATAATCCCTGCTGCCAGGCGGTCACCTCGACGGGATCTGCGGACACCGGCATCCCCAACCCCAACGCGACATAATCCACCTGTTGGCCGCCACGAAGCATCACCGAAGATGCGTGACGTTCAACGCGCAATTCGCCTTCGAGGCATGTCACACACGTTCCTCGCGGCTCGTGGCGGACATTGAAGTGCGCCTGTTGCGCGCTGATCTCGCCGTCCCCGACAATGACGCGCACATGTTTCCTGGAGGCGGTCTGCGTCGCGATCACGGCTTCACCCGTCAGGATCTCGATGCGATCCAGATCGCTGTCGTCGGATCGCGCGTTGACACTCGTGCCGGTGTTCAGCGTCACCGTAATGCCGTTATCGATGGTGATCCGGCGCTGCTCGCCAGCGGCGGTGCGATAATCCGCCACGGCATCCCGCAGCGAAGGCCACAGCGCGAGCGGGGGCCATACGGCGAGGTATGCGGCGGCCGAGGCCGCGACCGCGCCCCCGAGGATCACCCGCCGTGACAGACGGGGCTCGGAGCGAAGGCCCGGCAAGACAGCCTCGCCACGGCGTTTCAGAAAATTGTGGCCGGCCGGTCCAAGCTGATCCCACAGCAGGCTCGCACGCGCCAGCGCCTCGGCATGCGCGCTGCTCTGGCGGCCCCAGAGCTTGGTGTCCTCGATCTCCTGGCGAGAGGCCCGACCAGACCCGAGCATCTGGACGCGCACCAGCGCTTCCTTCTCGATCGGCGTCAGTTCCTCGGGCGGATCCTCGAAATAAGTCATCGACCGGGCGCTTCTTTCACAACCTCAGGCATCCAATCCACATGCACGACGTTCTGCCGCCTACTCATCATGACGTTTCTCGCGGCGCCGGACCGAAGCGCCTTGTCAGCTTTTTGCCAAATCGCCTGGCGCAGTGCTCGAGGGCGGCCTTGAGCTCGAGCTCCACGAAACGCTGCGAGATCCCGAGACGATCGGCGATGTCCCGCAGCGGAATCCCTTCCAGGCGAGAGGCCAGCAGGATGGTGCGACGACGCGGCGTGAGTTCGTCGAGCACCTGCTCCAGCAAAGCGACCTGCTCGCGTCCCTCGAGCTCCCGCTCGGGCCCGGGCGCCGAATCGACGATGTCGAGCATCGATTGAACCTCAAACCGCCTGATCCGACGAGCCTCCTGCCGCTCGCGGCTCACCGCGAGGTTGAGTGCGCTGCGCAGCAGGTACCCGACCGGGCTCTCAACCACGCCCGGGCCGCTCTTGTCGCGAAGGTGCAGCCACGTCTCGTGGAGGGTTTCCCGCGCCTTCTCCTCGGAGCCGAGACGCCTCGCCAGCCGACGACGAAGCTCGTCGTAGCGCTCGACCAGAACCAGACGGAGGGTCGTCCAGGTTGTTTCCGTCATCGCGCGACCGGGCTCGCAAGATCAGCCCCCGCCGCACCGCAGTCTCCGGTTTGGGCCGGCGGGCGTGGCGACACCGCCATTGCAACAGGCTGCGGCATGTCCCGCGGCGGCGGCCGACCGATCGTCAGGGCGCGGAGCAGCCCGGCGATGGCCTGGTCCCGAATCTCGTCATGGGTCGATGTCAGCAGCTCCGGCTGCAGCACCTCGCCCACGGGGCCGATCCAGAACCTGAATTCGACGCGATAGGTGCCGGGCGTCGTCAGCGACGATCGGCAGAAGGCTTTCGCGATGCTGGTCTGAACGGCGGCGAGATAAGGCCTGAAGCTGTCCAGAGATGCCGCGGACATCCGTCGTTCCGCGACCGCGGGCACGACCGTGAAGGCATTCGTCGCAGCGTAGACCGCCGTCAGGCCGCTGCCGTCGAGCAGGATCCGCAACGCCATGTCAGGCGGCATGGATCCCGCGACGGCCCGAGAGCGGCGCCCCGAAGCCAAGGTGGCGTCATACACGACCTGCAGCCCGGTGGCGGCGCTGTAGACATCGAGCGCCGACGCCAGCGGCTGGGCACCGATGTCAAAAGCAACCGGCGCCGATGTCCGCACGGCCTGCTCTGCCATCGTCGCCGATGTGGAGCCCCCAGCAACGAGAATACCCGCACTCATCGCAAGAACGCGCGCCCACATCCCACCATGACCCGACCGCAGCCCGATTTCTCAGCGCATCAAACGACGTGCGCCGCCATCTTTGGATTCCTGCCCGAGGAAACGGCCTGACCAACCGCAGATCCATGCTGCGGCTCATCGGCTCCTGCGGCGGCGGACCATAAAAACAAATTGTGACAATCAGCTAACAGTGATGGCATCCCGAGCGGCCCGCTTACGCGGCCGAGACTGCCGCCCAGGCTGCATCATGGAGACGATGGCGCGCTTCAGGGGCTGAAACGCCCGCGCCCCGGGAGGTGATCGTCGCGGCGCCGGTGCGCATCAAGACGGCCAGTCAATCCAACAGGAGCGCGCGCGCTTTCCTCATCGCGCATGCGCTCCGAAAGACGATCGCACGGGTCACCGCCCCCAGCGATCCTGCCAGAGCTGTTCACCGATCATGCAGGTGATGCGCGGTGCGCTGGCCGCGACGGGAATGGCCTGCGGCTCGGGTTCGCGTCCCGCCACCTCGAGCGTGAGCTTGGTGCGGATCGCCTCCTTGAATTTCTCGCGCGTCTTGATCGGCACCACGAACGAGCCGGCGCCGCCGATGACGCAGTCCTCGTAGTAGAAATCAAGGTTCTCGATATCCATCGTCGAGTAGGACGGCTCCTTGAGCATGATCGGCAGGCCGTTGATGACGATGCCTTTCTCCAGCGCCGCATCGCGCGCCACCGTCACCGGAATGCCGTTGTTGTTCGGCCCGTCGCCGGAGATGTCGATGACACGGCGCAGGCCGCGATAGCCGCTCTGCTCGAACAGCGGCACGGCGAAGTTGATCGCGCCCGAGATCGAGGTGCGCGACGCCCGGCGCAACGGCGCCTTGAGAATTTCCGCAGCCACCGCATCCGCCGATTCCGGACCGTCGACCACCCGCCAGGGAATGATGACCTTCTGGTCGTTGGACGCAGCCCATTCGAAATAGGTCACCACCACCTTGCCGTTCGGTCCGGTCTTCAGCGCCTGCAGGAAATCAGTCGAGGTGATGGCAAGCGCATAGCCCTCGCGCTGCAGCGCCAGCTCGTCCATGTCCATCGAATAGGAGACATCGACCGCAAGCACGAGCTCGACATCGACCGCCGGCAGCTCGCCCTTGTCGGCGACAGGAAGCGGTGCTGGCGCAGCCACCCCGGCGACGTCCGCGCTGGTGATCGCGCTCGCGATCACGGCGGCTGCGATCGAGATCCAGCGCATGGCGGCCCTCCCGTCGTTGACACCGGATCGTCGCATGTCGCCCGGCGTCCGGCCAAGCAACATTCCGTGGGAGGAAAATCTTATTGCAGAGTGCGAGATGCGGATAAAATTCAACCTCAGCTGTATTTTAATACCGTAATTTATAGAAATATTTACAAACAATTCATGTTGAGCTGCTCAAGATTTAGGCGCGATCCCGACGTCTCCAGCCCCGGTCAATGATGGCCGGCCCCGGAGCGCAGTGCCTGACAGGCTGCGCGCTGAACCGGTCGATGCACCGGCGCCGCGAGACACCGGCTCGACTGGAACTGAAGACCGCGCCATCCGCCGGTCCGCGACTGCTCCCCCCAACGCCGTGCACCACTTCCGTGGCCGCAGGCGTTTGTCTGAAGTTTCAAGGACGCCGCCAGAAATGCTCGCCAAGCTCTCGATCCGATCCAAGATCATCACCGTCGTCTCGTTCCTGTTTCTCGCGATGACATTCATGGGGCTGTTCGCCTTCTTCCAGATGCGCGCCATCAACAGTGCGACCCAGGACATCCAGACCAACTGGCTGCCGAGCGTGCGCTGGCTCGGCGAACTGCGGGTGCAGTCGGCGCGCTACCGCGCCATCCTGCGCGACCACATGCTGATCACCGATCCGAAGGCCAAGAGCGGCATCGACAAGCTGCTCGACGACCGCATCCAGGAATTCGAGCGCGCCGCGGCCAAGTATCAGACGCTCATCACCAGCGCCGAGGAACGCGCGCTCTATGACGAGCTGAACAAGCTGTGGCAGGACTACCGCCGGGCAGCGAGCGAGGTCGCAGAGCTTGCGAAGAAGGGCGAGATCGCCCAGGCCGCCATTGCCAACGCCGACAAGGCAACCCCGCCCGGACGGGCGATGGACGCGGTGCTCGCCAAACTCGTGGCTCTCAACGACAAGGGCGCGGAGACCGCAGGACAGGCTGCTGACAGCGACTATACGCTGGCGGCGCGGGTGCTGCTCGGGACGCTGGCGGTGGCGATCCTGCTCAGCCTGTGGGCTGCGATCTACCTCGTCCGCGACATCGCCAGTGGCATCCGGTCGGTGATCATGCCGATGCAGGCCCTCGCCGAGGGCGACCTCGATGCCGTTGTTCCACACCAGGGCGAGCGCACCGAGATCGGCCAGATCGCCGACAGGCTGCAGGTGTTCAAGGATGCGCTAGTGGCAAAGAAAGCTGCCGATGCCGCGGCCGCGACGGATGCTGCCGAGAAGGTCGCGCGGGCGCACAAGATCGACCAGATCACCCGCAACTTCGAAGCGATGATCGGCAACACGGTGCAGGCACTGGCATCGGCCGCCACCGAACTGGAAGCCTCCGCGGGAACGCTGACCCAGACCTCGGACCTGACGCAGCGCCTGTCGGGCTCGGCGGCCTCCGCTTCCCACGAAGTGTCGGAGAATGTGCAGTCGGTGGCGAGCGCGACCGAGGAAATCTCGTCGTCGGTGCGCGAGATCAGCCGCCAGGTGCAGGAGGCGAGCCGCGTCGCCGGCGATGCCGTGCGCCAGGCCGAACAGACCGACACCAGCATCATGGAGCTCTCGAACGCGGCCAGCCGCATTGGCGACGTCATCAAGCTGATCACCGCGGTCGCGGAGCAGACCAACCTGCTCGCGCTCAACGCCACGATCGAAGCAGCCCGTGCCGGCGAAGCCGGGCGCGGCTTCGCCGTCGTCGCCTCCGAGGTCAAGGCGCTGGCATCGCAGACCGCCAAGGCGACCGACGAGATCACCGCGCAGATCGACAGCATGCGTTCCGCGACGCGGGAGTCCGTCGGCAACATCAAGAAGATCGGTGAGACCATCACGCTGATCTCGGAAATCTCGGCGGCGGTCGCATCCGCGGTCGAGGAACAGGGTGCAGCAACGCAAGAAATCGCGCGGAACGTGCAGAACTCGGCACGGCTCAGCATTCAGGTCGCCGGCGACGTCAGCGAAGTGAACAGGGGCACCAACGAAACCGGCTCGGCATCGAGCCAGGTGCTCACGGCGGCGCAGTCGCTGTCGGTGGAGAGCACGCGGCTGCAGAGCGAGGTCGACCGTTTCCTGCAGGCGGTACGCGCCGCATAATTTTTCTCCTGGATAGCCTCGCGACAGCTTCGTTGCCAAAAACAGCCGCGGATTCCCATCAACTGGGAATCCGCGGCTGTTTTCAACCTTCGGTAAGCAGATGCCGTTTACCAAGATTTTAGCTAATTGATTAACACTCCAACCCGCGGATGACCAAGCTCAAGGCTCAGGCTGGAAGCTTCAGGCTCCGACTGGAACTGCTCCCCCACACCCCGCATGCCAGCGACACCGCCGGATGGATGCATCCGGCCGGGTATAGCCAGCTTGTCTCCAAGGACGCTTTCGATGTTCTCCAAGCTCTCCATTCGCACCAAGATCACAGCGGTCATCGCGGTCCTGCTGCTCATCATGAGCGGCATGGGCGCCTTCGCGATCCGGCAGATGAACGCCATCAACGCCAGCACCATCGACATTCAGACCAACTGGTTGCCGAGCGTCCGCGTATTGGGCGAGCTGCGGGCGAACACCATCACCTACCGCATCGTCGTGCGTTCGCACATCATGGCGACCGACGAGGCCGGCAAGGCCGCGCAGGAAAAGCTGCTGGTGACCGTCGCCGAGAACATCGAGAAGAGCCGCAGGGCCTACGAGCCGATGATCACCTCGCCCGAGGAGAAGGCGCTGTATGACGAGTTCGGCAAGCTGTGGGCATCCTACACCGCCGAGGTCGCCAGCCTGATCACCGTCTCGCGCAAGGAAGACTTCACGACCGCGCGTGATCTCAACACCAGCAAGGCCAATCCGATCGGCCTGAAGGCGGACGAGGTGCTGCAGAAGGACGTCGACCTCAACAATCGCGGTGCCGACGCGGCAGCGCTGGATTCGTCGAACTCGTTCTCGCTGGCGTTCAAGACGCTGATCGGCATGCTGCTCGCGGCGATCGTCGCCGGCATCGCCGTCGGTTTCTACCTGATCCGCGACGTGTCGCACGGCATTGCCTCGATCATCTCGCCGATGCGCGCGTTGTCCGCGGGCGACCTCACCGCCAACGTGCCGCACCAGGGCGAGAACACCGAAATCGGCCAGATGGCCGACACCCTGCAGATCTTCAAGGACGCGCTGATCGCCAAGCGCGATGCCGATGCTGCCGCGGCAGTGGAAGCCGAAGCCAAGATCGCGCGCGGTCAGCGCGTCGACACCATTACCCGCACGTTCGAGACCGTGATCGGCGAGCTGGTCGGCTCGCTGTCGTCGTCCTCGACCGAACTCGAGGCCGCCGCCGACACCCTGACCAACACCGCGGAAGCCACCGGCCGCATCTCCAACGAAGCCGCCGTGACTTCGCAGGATGTCTCCAGCAACGTGCAGTCGGTCGCCAGCGCCACCGAGGAGATCACCTCGTCGGTACAGGAGATCAGCCGCCAGGTGCAGGAAGCGAGCCGCGTCGCCGGCGAAGCCGTTCGGCAGGCGCAGAAGACCGACGGCAGCATCACCGAGCTGACCCAGGCCGCCGCGCGCATCGGCGACGTGATCAAGCTGATCAGCGCCGTCGCCGAACAGACCAACCTGCTGGCGCTCAACGCCACCATCGAGGCCGCCCGCGCCGGTGACGCCGGCCGCGGCTTCGCGGTGGTGGCATCCGAGGTCAAGGCGCTGGCCGCGCAGACCTCGAAGGCCACCGAGGAGATCAGCCAGCAGATCAGCGGCATCCAGTCGGCCACCGAAATCTCGGTGGACAGCATCCGCGAGATCAGCTCGACCATCAACCTGATCTCGGAAATCTCCTCCACCATCGCAGCGGCGGTCGAGGAACAGGGCGCCGCGACCCAGGAAATCTCGCGCAACATCCAGCACGCCGCGCAGCGCAGCAACAGCCTTGCCGGCAACATCAACGACGTCAGCCGCGGCGCTGGCGAGACCGGATCCGCCTCGAGCCAGGTGCTGTCGTCGGCGCAGATGCTGGCGACCGACAGCGGCCGCCTCAAGATGGAAGTCGAGAAGTTCCTGACCAACGTTCGCGCGGCCTGATCAGGCCGCCATCACGGATCAAGGCACGAGATCGGCGGCTCCCTGAGCCGCCGATTTTTTTTAAAGAAGGACAGCCGGCCGCGCTCAGTAACAGACATAGACCTCACGCCAACGCCAGCCATAGCGCGTCGGCACCCGCCGCACCTGGTAGCAACTGTCGTCGTAGTAGGGCGTGTCCCAATAGCCGTACGGCCCGGCGAAGCCGATCGCGAACGGCGCGAAGCGCCGGAAGTGATGATGGTGGAAGCCGTGCATGCCGGTCCATCTGGGGCCGGCAAAACCATGCCAGGCCATCGGATGGCCGACCCCGCCGCCCATCATGGCGAAGCTGCCGCCGTGGAAGCCCCCGCCGTGGAAGCCCGCGAACCCGCCACCATGGAAGCCACCGCCATGAAAACCACCACCATGGAAGCCGCCTCCGCCGTGGAAGCCTCCGCCGCCCATGCCGCGCGCCAGCGCGGCCGCGGGAACGACAGCGACACTGATCGCGGCAGTCATCGCGAGAACGATCGTGATCTTTCTGATCATGACATCACCCTCCGTGATCCAACGCCCCGCACGATGTGAACACCGCCGTGCCAGCATTATTTCGCGGGGGTGGAGATCACGGACGGTTGTTCGCGCCACCAGGCACGGCCGAAAACGGAAGACGAGGAGAGAATGTCAGCGCAGCCGCCCGCTGGCGCGATCGGGCCGACCGAGCAGTCAGTGCCCGACCTGGCCGCGATGCCGCAGCAGGTGATCGGCGAGCACGCAGGCGACCATCGCCTCGCCCACCGGCACGGCGCGGATGCCGACGCAGGGGTCGTGCCGGCCCTTGGTGAGGATTTCGGTCTCACCGCCCTTGCGATCGATGGTGCGCCGCGGCGTCAGGATCGAGGACGTCGGCTTGACCGCAAAGCGCGCGACGACGGCCTGCCCGGTCGAGATGCCGCCGAGGATGCCGCCGGCATGGTTCGCGGTGAACACCGGACCGTTGTTGCCCATCCGCATCTCATCGGCGTTCTCCTCGCCGGTGAGTGCGGCGGCATCGAAGCCGGCGCCGATCTCGACGCCCTTGACCGCGTTGATGCTCATCAGCGCCGCGGCAAGGTCGCTGTCGAGCTTGCCGTAGATCGGCGCGCCGAGCCCCGCCGGCACGCCCTCGGCCACCACCTCGATCACGGCGCCGATCGACGAGCCGCTTTTGCGGATGCCGTCGAGATAGTCGGCGTAGAACGCGGCGCTGTCCTTGTCGGGGCAGAAGAACGGGTTCTGATCGACCTGGTCCCAGTCCCAGTTGTCGCGATTGATCTTGTGCGGCCCCATCTGCACCAGCGCGCCGCGCACGGTCATGCCGGCGATGACCTTGCGGGCGATGGCGCCGGCGGCGACGCGGGTCGCGGTCTCGCGTGCCGAGGAGCGGCCGCCGCCGCGATAGTCGCGCAGGCCGTACTTCGCCTCATAGGTGAAGTCGGCATGGCCCGGACGGAACTTGTCCTTGATGTCGGAATAGTCCTTGGAGCGCTGGTCGGTGTTCTCGATCAGCAGCGCGATCGGCGTCCCCGTGGTGACCTGCTCGGAGGTGTCGTCCTTGACCAGCACGCCGGACAGGATTTTCACCGCATCCGCCTCCTGGCGCTGGGTGGTGAAGCGCGACTGCCCGGGACGGCGGCGGTCGAGATCGTGCTGGATCTCCGCGACGGTCAGCGGGATCTGGGGCGGGCAGCCATCGACCACGCAGCCGATCGCCGGCCCGTGGCTTTCGCCGAAGGTGGTGACGCGAAACAGCTGGCCGAAGGTGTTGAACGACATCGTGGGTGGACCGATCCGCTTTGAGGTCAGGCCGGCCACGCGGGCCGGAACCGGTCCTGTCTCGTAGCGCGCAGGGCCACGGGGGTCAAATAGCCCCGCCCCGCGGGTCCAATCCCGTGACGACGGTTCAACCGTGCTTGCTGCAGGCGCCGTCGGCGAACACGTAGACCACACCCTGCTCGATCGCGATCTCGGGGGCGCTTTCCGGCGTCTCGGTGCCGAGCGCGACCATCAGCGCCCGCGCGGTGCCGCCATGGGCGACGACGACCGTGTCGGCGGTCAGCGAGGCATGCCAGTCGCGCATGCGTTCGGTCACCGCCGCATAGCTCTCGCCGCCCGGCGGCGGCACGCCCCACTTGTCGATCTGGCGGCTGGCGAAGATCTCGGGATCGGAGGCCTGCATCTCCGGCAGCGTCGCGCCTTCCCAGCGACCATACGCGATCTCCCGGAGCCGCGGGTCGATCGCATAGGTTTCCGGCGGCAGCTCGAGGGTGGCGCGCAGCAGCTCCATGGTCTGCCGCGCCCGGCCGAGCGGGCTCGCCACATAAGGCAGCTCCGCCGCCGCCCGCGCGTCGCGGCTGAGCAGTCGACCGAGAATGCGGCCTGACTGCACCGCCTGGCCGCGCCCGATGTCGTTCAGCGGAATGTCCTGGCTGCCCTGGAAGCGGCCAGCCGCGTTCCATGCGGTCTGGCCGTGGCGAATGTAATAGATGATGGGTCCGGGCATTGCGACGTCAGGCCTTCACGCTCAATCCTTGCCGAGCGCGATGTCCGGCGCGTCGGGCCGCTTCATGCCGACCACATGGTAGCCGGCATCGACATGATGCACTTCGCCGGTGACGCCGCGCGACATGTCCGAGAGCAGATAGAGCGCGCTGTCGCCGACGTCCTCGATGGTCACCGTGCGCCGCATCGGCGCGTTGTACTCGTTCCACTTCAGAATGTAGCGGAAGTCGCCGATGCCGGCGGCGGCCAGCGTCTTGATCGGGCCGGCGGAGACGGCGTTGACGCGGATGTTCTTCTCGCCGAGGTCGGCGGCGAGATAGCGCACCGACGCCTCCAGCGCCGCCTTGGCGACACCCATGACGTTGTAGTGCGGCATCCATTTCTCGGCGCCATAGTAAGTCAGCGTGATGATCGAGCCGCCATCGGTCATCAGCTTCTCGGCGCGCTGCGCCACCGCGGTCAGCGAGTAGCAGCTGATCAGCATGGTCTTGGAGAAATTGTCGGCGGTGGTCTCGATGTAGCGGCCGTCGAGCTGGTCCTTGTCGGAGAACGCGATCGCGTGCACGACAAAATCGATCTTGCCCCACTGCGCCTTCGCGGCATCGAACACCGCATCGATGGTCGCGGGATCCGTGACGTCGCAGTGGCCGAGCAGCACCGCGCCGAGTTCGGCGGCCAGCGGTTCGACACGCTTCTTCAGCGCATCGCCCTGCCAGGTCAGCGCCAGTTCCGCACCGGCGGCGCGGCACGCCCTGGCAATGCCGAACGCGATGGAGCGGTTGTTGGCCACGCCGAGGATGATGCCCCGCTTGCCCTTCATCAGACCCGACATATTCGTCATAGTGTCACAAATCCTTATCCTTTCGGACCGGGCCTTTCCATGACACAGGCGGCAGGGGGCTTCAACCGCGGATTGCGACTAAGCGGCGGAATAGACGCAACTTTCTGGTGTTCTGTGAGGTAAGGTTCGACCATCGGATCGGTCATGACACAGCCATGAGCGCATTTCGTCAGAGCATCGAGACGCTGATCCCGGCGCTGCGCCGCTATGCCCGCGCGCTGACCCGGGACAGCGAAATCGCCGACGACCTCGTGCAGGATACGCTGGTGCGGGCATTGCGGTCCGAGCGGCTGTTCGTCGGCGGCGACCTGCGCAGCTGGCTGTACACCATCCTGACCAATCTCAACCGCAACCGCCGCCGCTCGCTGGCGCGCAGGCCACCGATGACGACATTGATCGACACCGCCATCGACGCCAGCGGCACCGAAGCCGAAGGACGCGACATCGCGGAAGCGCTGGCGACGCTGGTGGAAGACCAGCGCGCGGTGCTGCTGCTGGTGGTGCTGGAGGGCTTGAGCTATCGCGAGGTCGCCGACATCCAGGGCGTGCCGATCGGCACGGTGATGTCACGCCTCGCGCGCGCCCGCGCCCATGTCAAATCATACCTCGACGGCAAGAAGCCGGCGCTGCGCCGCGTCAAATGACGGCGACACCGACGATGCCGCAACGTTCTGGACAGAGACGACGACGATGACCGACCACGATATTCCCGTCACCGAAGACGAATTGCATGCCTATGTCGACAACGAGCTGCCCGCGGAGCGCAGTCAGGCGGTGCAGGCGTGGCTTTCGGCGCATCCTGAAGACGCCGAACGGATCCGGGCGTGGCGCGCGCTCGGCGATGCGCTGAACCAGCGCTACGGCGCCGTGGCCGACGAGCCGGTGCCGCAGCGGCTCGAGCTCGACCGCCTGGTGGCGCGGCCGCGCCGTCTGATCTGGGGCGCCGTCGCCGCCGTGCTGCTCGCCTTCGTGATCGGCAGCGGCGCAGGCTGGATGGCACGCAATGCATGGGCCAACGAGATCAAGCCGATCGACGCGCTGCGCGACGAAGCGGTCACCGCCCACCGGCTCTACACCGGCGAGGTCCGCCATCCGATCGAGGTCAGCGGCAGCGAGGATCACCTGCTGCCCTGGCTGTCGCGCCGCGTCGGCACCACGTTGCGCGCGCCCGACCTGACGAAGTTCGACCTGAGGCTGCTGGGCGGCCGGCTGCTGCCCGGCATCACCGCGCCGGCAGCGCTGTTCATGTACGAGGCGCCGTCGGGCGAGCGCGTGACGCTGTACTGCACGCCGCTCAAGGCCCCGACCACCGCACTGCTCTACAAGGAGAGCGGCAGCACCGCCTCGGTGCAGTGGACACAGGACGATTTCGGCTGGGTCATCAGCGGTCCGGCCAACAAGGACAAGATGAAGACCGTGGCAGCGGCGGCCTACGCGGAACTCGAAACGCGCTGACGCGCAACATCGCTGTCGCCTGCGCGCAGCGGGCGACGGAACAGCGATGTGTCATTCCGGATGGTGGCCACGCGGCCGGCGCGACAGGTTAGCCGAACGGCCGGCCCGCATCATGCGCTGACGCTGGGCGGCTTAGTTCGAGCGGCCGCTCTCACGCTGGGATGCCAGCCACTGTGACAACGGAACCGACTTCGATTTCGCGGACTCAGCCTTGCCCTTCACGCTGCGCGAAGACGACGCCGCCCGCTTGCGGGCAGGCGCAGCAGGCGCGCGCGCAGCCTCCTCTGCTTCCTTGGCGAGGCGAAGCGCGCGCAGACGCTCCATGTTCTGGCGCACGGCGACGGCGCGCAGCTCATATTCGGCAAGCGCCTTTGCCGCCTCGGCGGAGGCCGCCTGCTGCTTGTCGGCGCGAGATGCTTGATCGGGGGTCGAAGGCTTGTCAGTCATGCCCTCGATATAACGCTTCGCGCGCGAATTGCCAGCATTTCGCGCGTGCCACTTCAACGCAGCACGCACGAAGATGTCGTCAAACCATCAGCTGGTTGCAAGAAATTGCCGATGGTGTGCACAACTCACGCAATGTCGCTGCGCGGATGATAGGGATGCTGGCTGCGCCATTTCTGCATCAGCGCTTCCAGTTCCGCGTCCGCACCGTCCGGCAGCGCGATTCGCATCATCACAAACAGGTCACCATTGCTGCCCTGCCCCTTCGGCATGCCCTTGCCCTTGAGGCGGAAGGTGCGGCCGCTCGATGTGTTCTTCGGCACCGACAGCTCCACCGCGCCATCGAGTGTCGGCACGCGCACCTTGCCGCCGAGCACCGCCTCATAGAGCGTGATCGGCAGATCGAGGCGCAGATCGTCGCCATCGACCTTGAACAGCGGGTGCGGCGCGATCGTCAGCGTGATCAGCACGTCGCCGGGCGGATGGCCGGGCGCGCTCTCGCCCTGCCCTTTCAGGCGGATCTGCTGGCCCGAGGTGACCCCTTTCGGGATCCGGACATTGAGTTCCTTGCCAGTCGGCAGCCGCACGCGCTTCTCGCCGCCATTGACACTCTCCTCGAGCGATATGCTCATGGTGACGCTGAGGTCGAGATCGGGACCACCGAACGGCCCGTCGAACTCGAATGTGCGCGCGCCGCCACGGCCGCCGCCGCCACGCGTCCCGGCCGCAGCGCCGCCGAACATGCTGCTGAGAATGTCCTCGAACGAGCCGCCGCCGGCCCCGCCTTCGCCGGGGCGGAAACTGTACTCGAAGCCACCCGCACGTCCCGCGCCGGCCCGCCCGCCACCGGGAAAGCCCTGGAAGCGCGGCTTGCCCTCGGCGTCGATCTCGCCGCGGTCGAACTGCTTGCGCTTGTCCTCGTCGCCCAGGATTTCGTTGGCGGTGTTCACCTCGGCGAACCGGGCGGCCGCCTTGGGATCGTTCTTGTTGGCGTCGGGGTGATGCTTCTTGGCGAGTTTGCGAAACGCGCTCTTGATATCGGCAGCGCTGGCGCTTCGCTGCACCCCCAAGACCTCATAGGGGTCGCGCATTCGTCTCGTCTCCTTCGGGAAGTGACTTCAAGGCCTGGATTCGGGCCTCGTGTGGTGGATCCGACATTCGCTTCAGTATAGCCGCGAGTCTCCTCGCGAATGCCCGAGGTGAATATCAGAACCGGGACAGCAACGGCCCGGCTGGCCTTCATGTGGGACGTCCGTGGCATTTTTGCAACGGCTGCGGCGGCCGCTCAACTGCGTTTCCACCGCTGCATCGAGCGAATCTCCCACCGCCCTGCGCCCGCCCGGCAGGCTTCGCCCTGCAGCCAGGCTTCCGACTTGCCGTTGACATAGCTCGCCAGGAAGTCCCGGCAGGTGCGGCCGTCGCTGGTATAGGAGCTGGCCAGCGGGGTCACCGAGCCGCGAGCGCCGGTTCCGGGGTTCTCCCAGGGCTGGCTCGAATTCTTGTCGCCGCGGGTCAGCACGTCCGAGGCGGCGTTGCGGGCGAACGCCAGGTCACTCTCGGTCGGCCCCTCCTCCACGACGACGGCGGGCGCGATCGATCCGGTCACGTCGGAGATATCGACCCCATCGGCCTTGACCTCCGGCGTCTGGCTCATCCGGAACGAGCAGCCGCCGGCGCCCGCGCCGATCAGCACCGCGACGATCAACGCAACCCCGCGCTGCGTCGCCGATAGGCGATCGCCCTTGCATCCCCTATATAGGGACCGACATGCGTTTCCAAACGCTGGCAAAGGCAACCCCAGGTACTCCATACGATGACTGACGCGCCCTCCATCGAACACCAGGATCGGTTAACGCGGAGTGATTTTACGGCCGCGCAGGAACCATTTGCGCTGTTTTCGGAATGGCTTAAGGAGGCCACCGCGTCCGAGCCCAACGATCCCAACGCCATGGCGCTGGCAACCGTCGACGCGGACGGCCTGCCGGACGTGCGCATGGTGCTGCTCAAGGGCTTCGATGCCGACGGCTTCGTGTTCTACACCCACCTCGCCAGCCAGAAGGGCGTGGAGCTCGCCGCCACACCGAAGGCCGCGCTGGTGTTTCACTGGAAGTCGCTGCGCCGCCAGGTCCGTGTCCGCGGCACCGTCAGCACGGTGACCGATGCCGAAGCCGATGCCTACTTCGCGACCCGGCCCCGCCAGGCGCAGATCGGCGCCTGGGCGAGCAAGCAGTCGCAGCCGCTGGAGAGCCGTTTCGCCTTCGAGCAGGCCATCGCCCGCGAGGGCGCAAAGCACCTGATCGGATCCGTGCCGCGACCGCCGGGCTGGAGCGGCTTCCGGATCGCACCGCTGACAATCGAATTCTGGCACGATCGCCCGTTCCGCCTCCATGACCGGATCGAGTTCCGCCGCGCCACGCTGGACGCGGACTGGAGCAAGATCCGGCTCTATCCCTGACAGAACGCGGGGCCCGCGAACCGACGCCGCCGCCCCCCGCAGCTTCACCTCGCCCGCTGACCGCGCTTAGACGAGATCCCGATGCCCAGCTCCGCCTCCAACGCCCCCCGCCGCACCCTGCTCCTGACCGGCGCGAGCCGCGGCATCGGCCATGCCACCGTGATCCGCTTCTCCAGCGCCGGCTGGCGGGTGATCACCTGCTCGCGCCATCCGTTCCCCGAGCAGTGCCCGTGGGACGCCGGCCCCGAGGATCACATCCAGGTCGACCTGTCGAACCCCGAGAACACGCTCGAGGCGATCCAGGAGATCCGCTCCCGGCTCGAGACCGGTGAGCTGCATGCGCTGGTCAACAATGCCGCGATCTCGCCGAAAGCGCCGGGCGGCGCGCGGCTCGGCACCTTCGACACCGACATGGAGACCTGGGAGAAGGTGTTCCGCGTCAACTTCATGGCACCGATCATGCTGGCGCGCGGCCTGATCACCGAACTGAAGGCCGCAAAGGGCTCGGTGGTGAACGTCACCTCGATCGCCGGCTCGCGGGTGCATCCGTTCGCGGGCGCGGCCTATGCCACCTCGAAGGCGGCGCTCGCGGCGCTGACCCGCGAGATGGCCTCCGACTTCGGCCGCGTCGGCATCCGCGTCAACGCCATCGCGCCGGGCGAGATCGACACCTCGATCCTCTCCCCGGGCACCGAGAAGATCGTCGAGAGCCAGATCCCGATGCATCGCCTCGGCACCCCCGACGAGGTGGCGAAGATCATCTACGTGCTGTGCACCGAGACCAGCTCCTACGTGAACGGCGCCGAGATCCACATCAACGGCGGCCAGCACGTCTGACGGCGGCGGTCAGCGTCTCGCTTCTCCGTCATTCCGGACGCCGCGCAGCGGCGATCCGGCAGGAAGTGCAAGGCATCCAAGCATCCGCTCCTCACACGCCCCTCATCCTGAGCAGGCGAAGCCTGCGTCTCGAACCATGAGGCCCGTGACGCAACGCCGGCCTCATGGTTCGAGACGGCGCTGATGCGCCTCCTCACCATGAGGAAGGAGCGCTTCCAACAGATACTTGTGATGCTGGAGCGCGTCGACTGCCGACGCCCCCTCAGCGCCAGCCCATCAGGCGATCGAGCACGTCTTCCGGCGATGCGCACAGGCTCGCGGCGCCTGCCTCCGTCAGCTCGACGACACTGCCATAGCCATAGGTGACGCCGATGGCGCGGATGGCGTTCTTGGCGGCGCCAACGATGTCATGGCTGCGATCACCGATCATCACCGCACGGGCCGGATCGACGCCGGTCTCCTGGATCGCATAGGCCAGCAGGTGGCCCTTGTCGACGCGCGTGCCGTCGAGCTCCGAGCCGAACACCCGCGCAAAATAGCTGCGCAGGCCGAAGTGATCGATGATGCGCTCGGCGAACACCCGCGGCTTGCTGGTGGCGACGAACAGCGAGAACCCGACCGCCTGCAGCGCCGACAGCGTCGGCTCGATGCCGGGATAGACCGCGTTCTCATAGAGGCCGGTGTCGGCGAAACGCTCGCGATAGAGCTCGACACCACGGTCCGCGAATTCCTCGCCGCCGAGCAGCTTGACGAAGCTCGCGCGCAACGGCGGCCCGATGCACCAGGTCAGGTCGTCCTCGGACGGCACGGCGCGGTCGAGCCTGCGCAGCGCGTACTGGATCGAACGGGTGATGCCGGGCTTGGGATCGGTCAGCGTGCCGTCGAGATCGAAGAAAACCGTGTCCATCGGCGCCTAAAGCCACTTCTTCCACTTGAAGAACAGGTAGGGCAGCACCGCGGCGAGCACCATGGCGGCGAGCGCCACGGGATAGCCGATCGACCATTCGAGCTCGGGCATCGCCTTGAAGTTCATGCCGTAGATCGAGGCGATCAGGGTCGGGGGCATCAGCACCACCGCCATCACCGAGAACAGCTTGATGATGTTGTTCTGCTCGAGGTTGACGACACCCAGCATGGCGTCGAGCACGAACTGGATCTTGTTGGAGAGATACGAGGCGTGGTCGGTCAGCGAGTGCACGTCGCGCTGCATGGTCTTGAACATCGCCTTCTGTTCCTTGCTCCAGCGGCCATTGTCGGTCTCGACCGCCAGGAACGACAGCACGCGGCCGATCGACACCAGGCTCTCGCGCACCTTGGAGACGAGGTCGCCCTTCTTGCCGATGAACAGCAGGATCTGGGAATAGGTCCGGGCGTGGCCGCGATCCGCCGAGGGCTCGAAGATCTGGTTGCTGACGCTGTCGACGTCGGCGCCGGCGCGCTCGAGGATGTCGGCGTTGCGATCGATCACCGCGTCGAGCAGATCAATCAGCACGGTGTCGCCGGTGATGTGGGCCGAACAGCCGCGGGCGAGCTTGGCCGCCACGAGCGGAAACGGCTTGGGCTCGTCATAGCGCACGGTGACGAGACGATGGTCGGTGAGGATGAACGATACCGGCGTGGTGCGCGGGGAGCCGGAATCGGCTGCGCACATCAGCGTCGCGGTCATGTAGCGCGCCCCATTCTCGATGTAGAGACGGCTGGAGATCTCGATCTCCTGCATGTCCTCGCGGGTCGGGATCTCGATCCCGACCAGCTTCTCGACCGCCTTGTCCTCGCCGGGCGACGGCGTCTTCAGGTCGATCCACACCGCCTCCGGCGGCAGCGTGTCGAGGCTGACGTCGTCGAATTTCTGGAGCGTGCCCGCGGCCGGGACGAAAGCTGTCAGCATCGCAAATCCTTCTCCCCGCGCCCCGCCCGTCGGCGCGGCCCCGCGCGATGCAGACGCGGCACCATGGCACCGCCGTTTCGCGCGGCTCCCTCCCCGTCAAAGCGCAAATCACCGCGATTCGTGCAACAGCAACGCGGCCCCTGCCGCGCCTCGCCGCCCCCCGGGGGGCGCCGGTTCAACAGCATTGTTTTGCGACGCACAGGTGACAGTGGCTTGCCGGTGCCGGCAACTTGCCCAATCGCACGGCAGAGCCTGAAAAACCCGCGGCAAAAATGCCACAGGTGCTTCGCCGCATGGCCCAAGAGCGAGGGAATGAGTGGAATTGCCGCAGCCACATGCGATAATCACTGTCATCCGGAATCGGCGGCTGGGGGCTGCCCATCCCGCGAGATTGCGTGGGAATTCAACGGGAACTGAGATGCCGTCGCTCGGATCCAAACTGGGAATTGTCGCCGCCAGCGTGATGCTGGCCGGCTGCATGCAGGCCACCACCTTCGAGAAGACCTCCGAGGCGAACTTCAAGCCGCGGGACAAGGACTATCTCGCCAAGGTCAGCTACCAGAAGGTTCAGGTGCCCGAGCCGTTCCGGCGCGCCATTGTGGACTATCACCGCAAGGAAGCGCCCGGCTCGATCCTGGTGGATTCCGACAACCATTACCTCTACTACGTCCTCGATAGCGGCAAGGCGATCCGCTACGGCATCACCGTCGGCGAAGAGGCCATGGCGTGGTCCGGTGTCGCCAAGGTCGGCAGCATGACCGAATGGCCGGCATGGCATCCGACCAAGGGCGAAATCGAACGGCTCGGCGTGCCGACCTTCGTGGCGCCCGGTCCGGACAATCCGATGGGCTCACGGGCGCTGTACCTCTATTCGGGCGGCAAGGACACGCTGTTCCGGATCCACGGCACCAACCAGCCGGAATATATCGGCGCCTCGATCTCGTCGGGCTGCATCCGCATGACCAACGAGGACGTCATCGACCTCTACAACCGCGTCAAGCTTGGCACGGTCGTGGTCGTGCTGCAGCCGAAGCAGGGCGACTCGCCCTACAATCCGAAGTTGGCGCTGCAAGGCGGCGCGAGCTACTGAGCCGGAGGGCTCGGAGGCAACGCGGGCGGCCCCGCCCGTGGATATCAGCGGCTTGCGCAATCCAGGCGACAGGGCTGCAGGCGACGGTGTCACGGCACGGCTGTGACGCCCGCAGGATGGTTTGGTGCGATGCCGACTGCGCGCAGCGGTCGCACCTGGAAGAGACGGCACGCGCAGGTACGAACATCTATAATGACTTGTGAAAAGTCGATTTGCTGGGAATGAACTGATGGCGTCTTTCGGAGTGAAGCTGGGTCTGGTGTGCGCGAGCCTGATGCTCGCGGGCTGCATGCAGGCCACCGTGTATGAGAAGGCCCCCGAGGCCAGCCTGACCTCGCGTGACAAGGACCAGCTGGCGAAAGCGCGCTACGCCAAGGTCGCGGTCCCCGAGCCTTACCGCCGCGCCATTGTCGACTACCATCGCAAGGAAGCGCCGGGCTCGATCCTGGTCGATTCCGACAACCACTACCTCTACTACGTGCTCGAAGGCGGCAAGGCGCTCCGCTACGGCGTGACCGTCGGCGAGGAAGCCCTGGCGTTCTCCGGCGTCGCCCGCGTCGGCAACATGCAGGAATGGCCGAAGTGGACGCCGACCGCTGATATCCACAAGCGCATCGAAGGCCTGCCGCAGCAGGTCGCCGGCGGCATCGACAACCCGCTCGGCGCGCGCGCTCTCTATCTCTACCAGGGCAACAAGGACACCCTGTTCCGCATCCATGGCACCAACCAGCCGGAGTACATCGGCGCCTCGATCTCGTCGGGCTGCATCCGCATGACCAACGAGGACGTCATCGACCTCTACAGCCGGGTGAAGATGAACAGCGTCGTCGTGGTGCTCGAGCCCAAGCATGGCGACTCGCCGACCAACCCCAAGCTCGCACTGCAGGGCCCGGCCAGCTCGCCGTACTGAGCCGCGCAAGCGAGGTTGAATAAAAGAGCGCCGGGGCCGCCCCGGCGCTTTTTTTTGCCCTTAAGGCGACCGCGGCATGCGCTTACGTGCGGGCCGTTCTGCAGACTTCTTCGCGGGAGCAGGCACCGGCGGCGCCGCGGCCGGCTCGCCCGCCTCGGGCTCCTCCACCTCAGCCCCGGCCGGGGCTTCGGGCTGCCGTGCCTCAGGGGCGCCCTGCCCGGCCTCGCGCGCCGCTGCGCCAGCCGCTCCGCGGGTTTCGGCGACCTCTCGCGGCGGCGCCTCCGGCGGCCGCTCCGCGGGCATGAGCGGGGCCACGGCAGGCAGCGGATCATAGACGTCCCACTGGCACGTCCGATAACCGCCGCGCCGCTCGGCGAGGTCGAGATGGATGTGGTCCTCGTGGTACCAGTCCGAGCCCGGCCCAAGCACGGTGGCGAAGCGCGCACACACCGAGCGCAACACCTCCTCGCGCACCGCACGCGGCTCACCGCGGTCGGTCAGCGAAATGAAACGACCGCTCGCCAGCCGCAGGCCGCGCACGTCGAGCGCATTGGCGCGGCCATGCTCGGACAGCTTGGCGCCGGCGACGCGGTTGCGACCACGACACTCGAACGAGTCGAAGTTGTCGATCTCGCTCGCCATGGTGCCGAGCCGCTCCGCGAGCGGCGCAATGTCGCCGCGCACCCAGTCGGCGATCGCCCGCGCCATCGGACAGCGCAGGATCGCCGCCGGCTTGACCGCGACGCGCCGGCCGCCGCCGAGCACCACGGCCTCGAGCCGCACCAGGTCCTCGCCGCCGCAGGCGCCAGGACCGCGGATCGGCGCGATGCTCGGCGCGATCGCGACCTCCTCCGTCAGCGCGATGCGGCAGGGCGACTGCGGCGGCACGGCCGGAGCGGTGGCCGCCCCTGTCCTGGCGCTCGGCTTGTCGCCCGGCCGGACGTCGGACGGGGCCGCCGCCTCGCCGTCCCCCGCCTTCGCCTCGTCCACTGGCGTCTCGGCTGCGGCAGACTTGTCCGCCGCGGCATCGATCGCCGGCCGGGCGGGCGCGGCCGCCGGACGCGGCCGGGGCAGCGGCACGTCGCTGCGCGCCGCCACGGGCAGCACGCCGAACAGCACCCAAACCAGCACCGCAAAAGGGCGTATTGTCCTTTCGCCGCAGGACTTTCGGCCAGATGGCCATTTGCGACCGACCCGGTCCGCGCTAGACTTCATCGCAATCCCCTAGAGCATTTTCCGGCGAAGCGGAATAAGCATCGGGGACAGTAAAAACCGATCTGTGAGGAGGAGACACCGGATGCTTGGCTTGATGCAGGACTGGCCGTTGCTGTGCCATCGGATCATCGATCACGCCGCCAGGGTCCATGGCAGCCAGGAGGTCGTGACCCGCTCGGTGGAAGGGCCGATCCATCGCACCACCTACGCCGAGATTCGAACCCGCGCGCTCAATGTCGCGCAACGCCTCGACCGCGACGGCATCAAGTTCGGTGACCGCGTTGCCACCATCGCCTGGAACACCTGGCGACATCTCGAGTGCTGGTACGGCATCATGGGCATCGGCGCCGTCTGCCACACCGTGAACCCGCGGCTGTTTCCGGACCAGATCGCCTGGATCGTCAACCACGCTCAGGACCGCATCGTCATCACCGACCTGACCTTCGTCCCGATCCTGGAGAAGATCGCGACCAGCCTGCCGAGCGTCGAGCGCTATGTCGTGCTCACCGACAAGGCACACATGCCGCAGACCACGCTGAAGAACGCGATCGCCTATGAGGACTGGATCGCCGAGGTCGACGGCAACTTCGCCTGGAAGGAGTTCGATGAGAACACCGCGGCGGCGATGTGCTACACTTCCGGTACCACCGGCGATCCCAAGGGCGTGCTGTATTCGCATCGTTCCAACGTGCTCCACGCACTGATGGCCAACACCAAGGACTCGCTCGGCGCCAGCGCCAACGACACAATGCTGCCGGTGGTGCCTCTGTTCCATGCCAACAGCTGGGGCATCGCGTTCTCCGCGCCGTCGATGGGAACCAAGCTGGTGATGCCCGGCGCCAAGCTCGACGGCGCCTCGGTCTATGAGCTGATGGACACCGAGAAGGTGACGATCACCGCCGGCGTGCCGACGGTGTGGCTGATGCTGCTCAACCACATGGCCGCCAACAAGCTGTCGCTGCCGCATCTCAAGCTGGTGGTGTGCGGCGGCTCGGCGATGCCGCGCTCGATGATCAAGACGTTCGCCGACATGGGCATCGACTCGCGCCATGCCTGGGGCATGACCGAGATGAGCCCGATCGGCACGCTCGCCGCGCTGAAGCCGCCGTTCGACAAGCTGGAAGGCGACAAGAAGCTCGACGTGCTGCAGACGCAGGGCTACCCGCCGTTCGGCGTCGAGATGAAGATCACCGACGACGAAGGCAAGGAGCTGCCGTGGGACGGCAAGACCTTCGGCCGCCTCAAGGTCAGCGGTCCGGCGGTGGCGAAGGCCTACTATCGCGTCGACGGCAACATCCTCGATGGCGAGGGTTATTTCGACACCGGCGACGTCGCCACCATCGACGAGGCCGGCTACATGAGGATCACCGACCGCTCCAAGGACGTGATCAAGTCCGGCGGCGAGTGGATTTCGTCGATCGATCTGGAAAATCTCGCGGTCGGCCATCCCAAGGTGGCGGAAGCCGCGGTGATCGGCGTCGCGCACCCCAAATGGGACGAGCGGCCGCTGCTGATCATCCAGCTCAAGGACGGCCAGACCGCGACGCGCGAGGAGATCCTCAGCTACATGGACGGCAAGATCGCCAAGTGGTGGATGCCGGACGACGTCACCTTCGTCACCGCGATCCCCCATACCGCGACCGGCAAGATCCTGAAGACGGCGCTGCGCGACCAGTTCAAGGACTATACGCTGCCGACCGCGGCGGCGTGAGACGCCCGGCCTCGTTCATGGGATGACCTGCGTCGTGCCCGGCCATGTGCCGGGCACGATGCGTTTGGGGAGCTCCCTGACCGTCGCTCCGAACCCCGCGGAGCAGCGATCGTGCCCTTTTCTCCAATCGCCGCTTGAATTTACCGCCGAGGCATGGTCTCAACCGGCTGTTCGTTACCGGCCGTTCTCCTCGTCCTGAGGAGCCCGTGAACACGGGCGTCTCGCAGGATCAGGCCAGCACGGGCCGGACCTCCTGGCGTGAGGCGCGGCCGGATGGCCGTTCCTCACCCATGGGGCGTGACCACGCGGCGGACCCAACAGGACGGTGAGATGGCCCGCAGGTTCTCCGCGCCTTATCAACTGGAGCCGGTGTCGGCGCTCGCCACCTGGGCGCGCACGCTTGCGGTGTTCTCGCTGGTCGCAACCGCCGGATCGATCCTCGTCATCCGCTTCGGCTTCCTCGAGTTCAAGCCGGCGCTGATGACGTTCTTCGGCGCGCTGGGGCTCGCCGCGCTGTCGATCCTGGTAGCGTTCGCCGCCTTCGCCGCGATCTGGCAAAACGGCTCGCGCGGCATGGGGCGCATTTTCATCGCCCTGCTGATCGACGTCGCGATCCTTGCCTATCCCGCCTATCTCGGCCTGCAGTACCGCAAGCTGCCGGCGATCCACGACATCACCACCGATCCGATCGATCCGCCGCGCTTCGATGCGCTGGCGCGGCTGCGCACCGGCGACGGCACCAACCCCGCGGCTTATGCCGGCCTCTACTCCGCCGAGCAGCAGCAGCAGGCGTATCCGGACATCGAGCCGGTGACGCTGGAGGTGCCGCCGCAGCGCGCCTTCGAGGAGACGCTGAAACTCGTCACCCGGCGCAAATGGCTGATCATCGACGAGCGCGCACCACAGCCGCCGCGCATGATCGGCCGCATCGAGGCCGTGGCGCGCACGCCGATCATGGGCTTTCGCGAAGACATCTCGATCCGGGTGCAGCCCGATGCCGACGGCTCGCGCGTCGATATCCGCTCCGCCTCGCGCTATTTCGAGCACGACCTCGGCACCAACGCCGCGCGCGTCAGCAAGCTGATCGACGACCTCAACGACGCCGTCGACAACGCCAAGCCGGTGAAGAAGGCACCTGCGCCGAAGCCCGTGGCGCCGAAGGCGCCGGCGAAGCGGTAGGCGCGTGTCCTAAACCAGGCGGTAGCTGCCCGCGATGGTGGGATCGCCCTCGGTCGCGACCACGCCGCGGTGGACGAGGTCCTCGAGGTGGGCCAGCACCGAATAACCCGCAGCCCCCGTGAGGCGCGGGTCGATGCCGATATAGATGGCGCGCACCAGGGTCGGAATATCCGCCTCGCCCTTGCCGAGGCGGTGCAGGATGGAGGCCTCCCGCGCCTTGCGGTGACGGATCAGGAAGCGCACGAAGCGTTGCGCTTCCGGGATCTCCGGACCGTGGCCGGAGAAGTACAGCGTCTCGTCACGCCCGGCGAGCTTCTCGAGCGACGCCATGTAGTCGACCATCGAGCCGTCCGGCGGCGCGACGATCGAGGTCGACCAGCCCATCACATGGTCGCCGACAAAGGTGAGCTTGCGCTCCGGCCAGGCGAAGGCGACGTGGTTGGCGGTATGGCCGGGCGTGAACACCGCCTCGAGTGCAAAGCCATCGCCGGTGATGATGTCGCCGTCGCGCACAACCTGATCCGGCACGAAGTCGCGGTCGGCGCCGGACTCGGTGGTCGCCTTCTCGCTCTCATAGCGCGGGCGCGATGCGCGGTGCGGCCCTTCGGCATAGACCGTCGCACCGGTCGCCGCCTTGATGCGCGGCGTGTTCGGCGAATGGTCCTTGTGGGTGTGGGTGACAAGGATGTGGGTCACGGTCTCGCCGCGCACCGCATCGAGCAGCGCGCTGGCGTGTGCCTCGTTATCCGGGCCAGGATCGATAATCGCGACCTTGCCGCGGCCGACGATGTAGCTGACCGTGCCGGTGAAGGTGAACGGCGAAGGATTATTGCAGACGATGCGCCGTACGCCGGGCACCACCTCTTCCACCACGCCATGCTTCAGCGGGAAGTCGCGGTTGAAGGGAATGTCGTCGTTGTCGTCAGCCATGGGGGCCTCTCGCAGCTCCGGCACGATCAAGGTCTTTTCCTCCGCCGCGAGGAAAAGACGTGGATGGCCGGGACAAGCCCGGCCATGACGCAGAATATGATGGCGCGCTTCGCCGACACAACCGCGCTGTCCGCAGGTTCGGCTCGCATTTGAGCAGGATGAGTATACGGGCGCACATCGCGCCCGCTCCTCATGGTGAGGAGGCGCGCGAGCGCCGTCTCGAACCATGAGGCCGTAACGCCCGAGCCTCATCCTTCGAGACGCCCGCTGACGCGGGCTCCTCAGGATGAGGGCCAGCGAGCGTCGCTTACGAGAACGCCTGGATGCCGGTGATGGCGCGGCCGAGGATCAGGGCGTGAACGTCGTGGGTGCCCTCGTAGGTGTTCACGGTTTCGAGGTTCTGGGCGTGACGCATCACCTGGAATTCGCTGGAGATGCCGTTGCCGCCATGCATGTCGCGCGCGACGCGGGCGATGTCGAGGGCCTTGCCGCAGTTGTTGCGCTTGACGATGGAGATCATCTCCGGCGCCATCTTGCCGGCATCCATCAGGCGGCCGACCTGAAGCGAGCCCTGCAGGCCCAGCGAGATGTCGGTCATCATGTCGGCGAGCTTCTTCTGCACCAGCTGGGTGGCGGCGAGCGGCCGGCCGAACTGCTTGCGGTCGAGCACATACTGGCGGGCGCGATGGAAGCAGTCCTCGGCGGCGCCCATCGCGCCCCACGAAATGCCGTAGCGGGCGCGGTTGAGGCAGCCGAACGGGCCCTTGAGGCCGGAAACGTTGGGCAGCAGGTTTTCTTCCGGCACCACGACACCGTCCATCACGATCTCGCCGGTGATCGACGCGCGCAAGGAGAGCTTGCCCTTGATCTTCGGCGCGGACAGACCCTTCATGCCTTTTTCCAGCACGAATCCGCGGATCTGGTTGTCGTGCGCCGCCGACTTGGCCCACACCACGAACACGTCGGCGATCGGGGCGTTGGAGATCCACATCTTGCTGCCGGTCAGGCGGTAGCCGTCGGCGACCTTCTCGGCACGGGTCTTCATGCCGCCGGGATCGGAGCCGGCATCCGGCTCGGTCAGGCCGAAGCAGCCGACCCATTCGCCCGAAGCAAGCTTGGGCAGGTACTTCTTGCGCTGGTTCTCGTCGCCATAGGCGTAGATCGGATACATCACCAGCGACGACTGCACGCTGTTCATCGAGCGATAGCCGGAGTCGACACGCTCGACCTCACGCGCCACGAGGCCGTAGGCGACGTAGCCGGCATTGGCGCAACCGTACTCTTCCGGGAAGGTCACGCCGATCAGGCCGAGCTCGCCCATCTCGCGGAAAATCTCGCGATCGGTCTTCTCTTCGAGATACGCCTCGGTCACCCGCGGCAGCAGCTTTTCCTGGGCATACTGGCGCGCGGTGTCGCGGATCATGCGCTCGTCTTCGGTGAGCTGATCCTCGAGCAGGAATGGATCGTCCCACTGGAACGCGGCCGCGGCCGGCTTGTCCTTGGTTTGCGCACGCACGCTCATGGGTGATCCTCTTTCCTTTTGAATTGTTTGACATTTTGTCGCGACCCAACGGCCCGGCGACGTTGGGCGGCAGGTTACGGCGTTACCGGCACATTGCAAGGCCCCGTGGCGCAGAGGCCCATGCGGAAGATATTTTAAGCTTAAAACGATTGCCGTGGCAATGGCGCCGGGCGACCGCGGCCCTCAGCGGTCGGCAGCCTCGACCGCAAGGCCCGCGGCCTTCCAGTCCGGAAAGCCGGCCGCGAGCCGGCGCACACGAAAGCCCTGATCACGCAGCAGCGCCGCAGCCGTCGCCGACAGCACGCAGTACGGCCCGCGGCAGTAGGCGACGATCTCGTGTCCGCGCGGCAGTTCGGCGAGCCGCCGCGCGAGCTCCTCCAGTGGAATGTTGAGCGCGCCCGGCAGATGGCCGAGCGCATATTCCTCGGTGGGCCGCACATCGAGCAGCGTGACGCTGTTGTCGCCAAGGCACGCCAGCAGTTCCTCGCGCGACATCGCGTCCGCGCCTTCGGCGGCCGGATCGGCCGCCAGCGCGCGCATCTCGGCACGGCCATGCGCCGCATAGGCGCGCAGGCTCGCCAGCAGCGGCTCGATCGGACCATTCCCTAAACGATAGAGCACGCGCTTGCCGTCGCGGCGGGCGACGACAAAGCCGGCGCGGCGCAGGTGCTGCAGATGCTGGGAGGTGTTGGCGATGCTGAGGCTGGCGAGCTCCGCCAGCCGCTCCACCGACCGTTCGCCCTGCGCGATGTGCTCCAGCAACACCAGGCGATGGGCATGGCCGAGGGTGCGGGCAATCTCGGCGAGATCCGCGAACAGCTGGCTAGGCGCGTCGTCAGGGGTCATTGACATCGATCTAGCATCGATACATCATTCAAGCAAATAATTGAATGAGTATCATCGCAACCTCAACGGTTGCGAAGGCCTGCCCGCACCACCCCGGAGACCAACCTGATGAACGACCTGACGAAAATCCTTGCCGGGGCCATCGCAATCGGGGCCGGTGCCACCGCGGTGATGGACCTGTGGGCACTGCTGCAGCGCCAGCTGCTCGGCATCCCCGCGCTCGACTACCGTCTGGTCGGCCGCTGGCTCGGCCACCTGACAAAAGGCCGCCTCGCCCATGAGGCGATCGGCCGGGCGTCGCCGGTCGCAGGCGAAGCCGCGCTCGGGTGGGCCGCGCATTACGCCATCGGCATCGCCTTCGCCGGCGTCCTGCTCGCGGTCGCCGGCGTCGGCTGGATGACAAGGCCGACGCTCGCGCCCGCCCTCATCGTCGGCGTCGGCAGCATCCTTGCGCCGTTCCTGATCATGCAGCCGGCGTTCGGCTTCGGCATCGCCGCGTCGAAAACGCCAAGTCCCTGGGGGGCGCGGCTGCGCAGCCTCATCACCCACACCGTGTTCGCGCTCGGGCTGTATCTGTCGGGGCTGGCGATGGCGGCGGTGCTGCGCGGGTGAGGCAGCGGTCGCAGCGACATCAGAAAAGCTGTAACCCGGGGTGAGCGCAGCGATACCCGGGACGATATCACCCGGATGTCGCTTCGCTCATCCGGGCTACGATCATCATCTTCGTAATCGTGCTACCGTCCGTTACGACTTCCTCCTCATGGTGAGAAGCGCGGCACCGCCGCGCGTCTCGAACCATGAGGCCACCGAAGCGGCCTCATCCTTCGAGACGCAGGCTACGCCAGCTCTTCAGGATGAGGAGATAGACTGCGTCAGACACCCGGGAGCCTTCGCCCCTCAGCCCTCGAGCCGCTCGCTGCACACGATCTCGATGCCGAAGCCCGACAGGCCCTTGTAGTCGTGGGTGGACGTCGACAGGTTGCGGATCGAGGTGACGCCGAGGTCACGCAGGATCTGCGCGCCGACGCCGACTTCACGCCACTGCCGGTTGCGGTCGGCCTCGGCCGACGACAGCTCGGCGAGCGGCTCGACCGGCACGCCGGCGGCGCCGTCGCGCAGGTAGACCAGCACGCCCGAGCCGCACTTCTTGAACTGCTCGAGCGAGGACAGCACGTCGCGCGGCCCGGCGAACAGGTCCTTGACGATGTTCGGCTTGTGGAAGCGCGTCAGCACGTTCTTGCCGTCACCGATGCCGCCATAGACGAAGGCTGCGTGGTAGATCGGATCGAACGGCGAGCGATAGGCATAGCCCTGCAACGGCCCGATCGGGCTGTCGACGGTGAAGGTCGAGACGCGCTCGATCAGTTTCTCCCGCGCCTGGCGGTAGGCGATCATGTCCGCAATGGTGACATGCTTGAGCTTGTGCTTGTCGGCGAAGGCCGCGACCTGCGCGCCCTTCATCACCGTGCCGTCGTCGTTCATCAGTTCGCTGATGACGCCGACCAGCGGCAGGCCGGAGAGCCGGCAGAGATCGATCGCCGCCTCCGTGTGGCCGGAACGCAGGAGAACGCCTCCGTCACGGGCGATCAGGGGAAAGATATGCCCCGGGCGGGCAAAATCGCCGGCGCCGGCATTGGGATTGGCAAGCGCGCGGCAGCACGCGGTGCGCTCCTCAGCGGAGATGCCGGTGGTCATGCCCGGCTTGTAGTCGATCGACACCGTGAACGCGGTCGAATGATTGGAATCATTGTGCGCCACCATCGGATCGAGCCGCAGGCGGCGGGCGTCCTCGGCCGTGATCGGCGCGCACACGATGCCGGAGGTGTGGCGGACGATGAAGGCCATCTTCTCCGCGGTGCACAGCGACGCGGCAACGATGAGGTCGCCCTCGCCCTCGCGGTCTTCGTCATCGGTCACCACCACGATTTCGCCGGCGGCGAAAGCCTTCA
The DNA here is from genome assembly GCF_052115025.1 of Bradyrhizobium sp. 2TAF24. NCBI lineage: Bacteria > Pseudomonadati > Pseudomonadota > Alphaproteobacteria > Hyphomicrobiales > Nitrobacteraceae > Bradyrhizobium > Bradyrhizobium sp. 2TAF24. Next base: position 39,978 of record NZ_JBFRFW010000020.1, read on the forward strand.
GGACGTCAGGAATAGGGTGCGGCATCGGCGCTCACTCTGGGAACGGGTCCAGACACCCGTATGACGCATCATATAACGGTGCGCAACCACCGTGCCATGGCATGGCAGCCCGGCGGACCGCTTCAGGCGTTTCAAACAGCCAATCCGGGGGTTGGCATTCGCCGCCGAAGCCGCTAAACGTCCGCCCCCTTCCCATTCCCGCCACCTTGCGTTCTCGGACCCGTCATGCCGAATTCCTCTCCTGCTGTCTCCATCGGCGTCGATTTCGGCACCAGCAACACCGTGGTCGCGCTGGCGAGCGCCGACGGCAAGGTCGATGCCATCCGCTTCGACCATGGCGGCAAGAGCCACAGCGTCTACGTCTCGGCGCTGTGCTTCTGGGAGGAGCGGCCGGGCAGCGGCCTCGATCCGCACGCCGAAGGTGGCCCGTGGGCGATCGAGCAGTTCCTGGAAGGCCGCGCCGTCCACCGCTTCATCCAGTCGTTCAAGACCTTTGCCGCGAGCAAGGCCTTCAACACCACCCAGGTGTTCCGCAACCGCTACAAGTTCGAGGACCTGCTGGCGGCGTTCCTGCGGACGCTGACGCGCCACGCCGGCGCGGGCTTTGATCTCGCGGCGCCGACCATCATGGTCGGCCGCCCGGTGAAGTTCGCCGGCGGCAACCCGGACGAGGCGCTGGCGATGCAGCGCTACCAGACCGCGTTCGCGCGGCTCGGCGCGGAACATGCGCGCTATGTCTACGAGCCCGTCGGCGCGGCGTTCTCGTTCGCGCGTCACCTCGACCATGACGCGACCGTGCTGGTCGCCGACTTCGGCGGCGGCACCAGCGACTTCTCGGTGATGCGCTTCACCCGCAAGGGCGGCACGCTGCGCGCCGAACCGCTGGGACATGCCGGTATCGGCATCGCCGGCGACAATTTCGACTTCCGCATCGTCGACCATGTGGTGTCGCCGAGGCTCGGCAAGGGCTCGACCTACCGTTCGCTCGGCAAGGTGCTGACAATCCCCAGCCACTACTATTCCAACCTCGCGCGCTGGCACCAGCTCGCGATGATGAAGGGCTCGAACGACCTGCGCGAGCTGCACACGCTGGCCCGCACCGCCGACCAGCCCGAGGCGCTGCGCAACTTCATCACCATTGTCGAGGACGATCTCGGCTTTGCGCTCTATCGCGCGATCTCGCAGGCCAAAGTCGGCCTGTCGCAGCACGACCGCGTCGACTTCCGCTTCAACAGCGGCGGCATCGACATCGGCGCGACCATCACGCGCGCCGACTTCGAGAGCTGGATCGAAGACGACGTCGCCCGCCTCGGCGCGACCGTCGACACCGTGCTCGACGAGGCGGGCCTTGCGGCGCAGGACATCGACAAGGTGTTCCTGACCGGCGGCACCTCGTTCGTGCCGGCGGTGCAGCGCATGTTCATGGAGCGCTTCGGCGCCGAACGGCTGACCTCCGCCGACCAGTTCGAATCCATCGCCTTCGGCCTCGCGTTGATCGGACAGACGGTGGAGCCGGAGCGCTGGACGGTGGCGGCGTAGGACGCGCCGACACACCACGCCGATCAAGAACGCGCGAGCTGGCGCTCGTCACGGACATCGGCGGGAACCCGGTTCCCCGGGCATGCGTTTCCTTGGTACGTCATAAATCCCGGGAGCCGCCTATGAAGACCGCCCTCCTCGCCGCCGCCGCGGCTGCCATTGCCGCCACGCTGGCGAGCGCTGCACCGGCGAAAGCCGATGTCTATTATCCCTGGTGCCGCTGGGGCACCCATGACTGCATGTATTCGACCTACCAGCAGTGCAGGGCGGCGCTATCCGGCACCTATGGCGACTGCCGGCCGAACGTGTTGGCGCCGCCGCAGCCGATCTATGACGTCGACACGCCGCGGCGCGATCTCCACCACCGCCACGCGCGGGCGTGAGGGTGGCCTTTGCCCAATGATGCCTGCGCGCCACGTGCAGGCGTCGGGCTACTTGCCGGAAATGATCCCGCGAATGAGCATGGCCGCCTCCTTGCGGGGCAACGCGGCGGCCTCGCGATAGAGCAGCGCCCTGACACGGCAGTACGTCGCCTTGTCCTTGTCGGCGACGTCGCTGCGGTCCACGAGATCGAAGTCCTCCCGCGTCATGCCCTTCGCCATCAGCCGCTTGATGAGCTTCGCCCACAGTGCCTTGTCGGCCAGTTGAGAGGCTTCGGGACGCTCCGCCGAGGTCTGAATGATACGCTCCTTGATCTGGTTGGTGCGCGGCTTCAACTCCGGCGTCAACGCGGCAATGGACCCCGTCATGGTCTCGGTCGACGCATAGTCGAAACAGCGCGCGGCGCTCTCTGCCGCCAGCGCATCGATGCGATCGGCATGCAGATTGGCGAAATCCACCAGCACATCGTCATCGGCACGCAGCTCGATGGCAATCACGGCCTCGCGGATCCTGCCGCCCAGGCTGGCTGCAACCTCGGTTTCGGTCTTCCCCGCGACGACGCCGTCATAGAGCACGCCGACAATGTCCTCGAAGCGGCGGGGATCGCGCGTGCGCACCGCGCCCATCCAGTTGCTGGTCTGGACGATCCAGTCCGCCAGATTCGCCCGCGTCAGTTCGAACGAAAATCCCGAGATGGCGAAGTCGGCCCCATCCGACACGCGGGTGATGACGTGAGCCTGGATCAGTTCCGCCTCGGACGGCTTCCAGATGTCGGCGTTTTCCGTGGCCAGCGCCCGCGTGATGAACTGCGGGCTGTAGCCGGCCTCCGAGAACACGCGGCGCTGGCCCTGCAGCTCGGGCGTGTCCTTTTCGTCCTTGCCGGCGAACGACCCGCGATGGAAGCCGAGCGTCGCGCGGTGGAGAAGAACCCGCTCGCGCCCGCCCGCGAAGGCGACGGTGCAGGCCGACAGGCATTGCCCGGAGACATAGGTGATCAGGCCATTGTCCTTGATCAGCTGATAGAGCTTCTCGCCTTCGCCGAGCCGGCCGCCAATGCTGTCGAGGTGCACGACCCGGATCTGCCGCGACGCGCGCAGGACGGTGGCGAAGTCGTCGGTCAGGCCGTACTTGATGCCGCCGGAAATCTCGGCCTCGGTGCCGTTGCGCATCACGCGGATGCTGTAGTCCGGAATGTCCGGATCGTCGAGGAAGGCGATGCGCGTGACTTCGCGGACCTGCGGCACGCCCTGATCAAGCGCAGCCCCGATCGACTGCAGCAGCGCGACGAACACCATGACCCGGGCGATGTAGCCCCACGGCGCCGCGCGGCCCGCCGCCCGACGATCCGCGATATAACGCCCGGCGGACCGCCACACACTCACCCATTGCCAGAGCGATATCACCGCGATGGCAAGCCACATGCCGACGAACGCGACGAACAGCGCCAGCGGATGGAAGCCGGACTTCACGCCGGGCGTCAGGCTGAGGCCATAGGGCACCAGCAGGATCGCAATATTGCCGAGAATGCCGAACACCCAGTAGGACACCGGCAGCGAGAAATCGCCGCGCCAGTTGCGGGCGATGAAATTGTTGAAGCGGAGGCTCTCCGGCGGGGCGGGAGAAACGGCCTCGGACACGGACCCCTCCGCCCCGGGCTCGCGGCGAGCCGCCGCCGCGCGCCAGTCGCGGATCGCGCCGGCAATGAATCCGACGACCATCAACGGCACGATGGTGCCGGCGAGATAGCCGATGTTGTGCGCAGTGCCCATCCCGCCCCACGGCAGCAACACGGGTCCGCGCCACTGCAACAGGATGTCGGCCGCAGCCAGCAGCGCGCCGGGAAGCGCGCCGTACAAGGCCCAGCGGAACTTGGCGCGCCGTGGCCGCGTCGCGCGATCGTCCGGCTTCAGCGCCTCGGCCGCCGTCTTCCAGCCCGCAAAGCCGTCGCGCCATACCCGCAGGCGGTCGGCCCGCTCATGGCCGGCGATGCGCCGCCGCAGCTCGGCTTCGCTGAGCGGGCCGACCTGATCCTCGCCATCGTGCAAAAACCACTCGACGCTCATTACACCCACGCCTCGCCGGGGCGTAGGCATCACCCGCGCACAGCACCGATCGGTGCCGTCGCGCGCTCCCCCAAGCGGGGCAAGCCTGCCACAACCGGAACGAGAATCAACTGTCGAGGAAGGGATGATGCGGCGGGCCGCGGCGGATCCGCGGCCGCGCAGCTCAGGCGGCCTTTGTCTTCGCCTTGGCGGCGGGCTTCTTCTTCGCCGGGGCCTTCGCGGCGGCCTTGTTCGCCGCGGCCGCCTTCTTGGCCGCAGCCTCCTGGGCCACCTTTTCGGCAGCCGCCTTCAGTGCGGCGGCGGTCTCGTCCTCGACCCGCTTGATGGCGCGGGCATAGCTTTCGGCGGCGTTCTGGGCCGAGATCTGCAGGCGGCGGACGGCAGCCGCGGCGTGCAGCTTGGTCTCCTTCGCGATCTGCCGGAAGCGCTCCTTGGCGCCCTTGTCCTTGGCCTTCGCCGAGAGCGCCATCAGCCGGTCGTGCCGCTTCTTGACGGCATCCTGCAGCACCTTGTTCTGCTTCTTCGTGATGTCCCGGATGACGGCATCCAGATCGGCTTCAGCCATTCCCCAACCCTTCTGATGTGACGGCGGTCGATTGTGGGCAACCGTTGTAGTGGGGAGCGGCGCGTTTGGGAAGCCAGCGCCGCGGCGCACAGCCGGCGCGCCTCAGCGCACGCCGGCCCTCACCACCGCCCGCGGGCGGCGCTCCGCCCGGACGACGCTGACGCGGGCGGGGATGCAGCCGCGCCGGTCCTGCGGCCAGGCGGTGGCCACATGGGCCATCGCCACGACGATCGGGGACAGGGCGATGGCGAGCGCCCGCGCCAGCACCAGGATCACCCGCACCATATGCATGATGCCCATGGCGCTGCCCTCACGCCACGCTCAGCGCGACATCGATGTTGCCGCGTGTCGCCCGCGAATACGGGCAGAGCTGGTGCGCGACCTCGACGACCTTGCGGGCGACGTCCGGCGCAAGGCCCGGCAGGCTGACATGGAGCCGCGCCTGCAGCTGGAACGCCTCCCCCGCTGTGCCGAGATCGACCTCGGCATCGACAGCGACATCGCGCGGCAGCGTCACCCCGAGCGTCTGCGCGGCGCGGCCCATGGCGCCGATGAAGCAGGCCGACCAGCCGGCCGCGAACAATTGCTCCGGATTGGTGCCGGCGCCGGAACTGCCCGGCCGCGACAGCGCGATGTCGAGACGGCCGTCGGACGAGCGCGCCGCGCCGTCGCGGCCGCCGGTGGTGTGGGTCTTGGCGGTGTAGAGAACCTTGTCGATGCTGGTCATGGTCAGTCTCCTTGGCTGGGATAAAGAGCGTTATGCGTGGGCTAGAGGCGGTCGACGTCGATCACCGCCTGGGCGAAGGCCTGCGGCGCCTCCTGCGGCAGGTTGTGGCCGATGCCGCCGGTGATCAGGCGATGCTCATAGCGGCCGGAAAACTTGCCGGCGTAGGCCGCGGGCTCCGGATGCGGCGCGCCGTTGGCGTCGCCTTCCAGGGTGATGGTCGGCACGGTGATGACCGGCGCCGCCGCGAGCCGCTGCTCGAGCGGATCGTAGAGCGTCTCGCCCGCGGCAAGGCCGAGCCGCCAGCGGTAGTTATGGATGACGACGGCGACATGGTCCGGATTGTCGAGCGCGAGCGCCGAGCGATCGAAGGTGGCGTCGTCGAAGCGCCACGTCGGCGAGGCGATCTGCCAGATCAGCTTTGCGAAATCATGCCGGTTCTTGTCATAGCCGGCGCGGCCGCGCTCGGTGGCGAAGTAATACTGATACCACCATTGCAGCTCGGCCTTCGGCGGCAGCGGCATCGCACCCGCCGCCTGGCTGCCGATCAGGTAGCCGCTCACCGAGACCAGACCCTTGACCCGCTCGGGCCACAGCGCCGCGACGATGTCGGCGGTGCGCGCGCCCCAGTCGCAGCCGGCGAGGATGGCGGTCTTGATCTTCAGCGCATCCATCAGCGCCACCGCATCGACCGCGACCACCGCCTGCTGTCCGTTGCGCACCGTGTCCGGCGACAGGAAGCGCGTGGTGCCGTAGCCGCGCAGGTAGGGAATGATGACGCGGTAGCCGCGCGCGGCGAGCAGCGGCGCGACATCGACATAGCTGTGGATGTCGTAGGGCCAGCCGTGCAGGCAGAGCACCACCGGGCCATCGGCCGGGCCAAGTTCGGCATAGCCGACATTGAGCAGGCCGGCGTCGATCTGCTTCAGCGGACCGAACGAGGTCTGGCTGCCCGGCTTGACCGCAGGCAGCGGTGCGGACTTCGCCGCGGGCTGTGCGCCTGCGGCTCCGCCGAAGACGGTCGCCGCGAGAGCAAGGGCCGCGGTGCCGAGGAAGCGGCGGCGCGGAAAGACGGGATCGAAGGTCTGGTTGGTCATGATGGAAGCCCTTCCCGGAACATCTGCCTTGCCGGCATCATCAGCCGCGCGCAGGCATGAGGCGGACGCGATCATCGGCCGACAGGTCGATCGTGCAGTCCGCTCCGAGGCCGGACGCACTCGCCTGGCACTGAGCATAGCTCGTGAAGCCACAGTGCTCCTCGCCCTCGCCCATCAGGCAGAAGCTCTCGCCACGCGGCCCAGCCGGATCGGTCTTGGCGGCGGCGGAAGCCGTGACGGCGCCAAGCGCAAGGGCCGCGAGCACCAGGGTGGAATAGATCGTCTTCATGGTTCGTCTCCATTGGTCCGCGCCCGGAAGCGCACTCTGAGTTAAATCGCGTACGCTTAATTCGGATGCGGTATATAAACTGCCTGCCATCGCTGAAGTCAACCCTTCCGATTCAATCGGGCGCGATATATATTGATGCGATGCTTCACATCAGCGTGTGGTTCCCGGGAGTTCGACCATGAGCAGGACAGAAAAACCCACGGTTCCGTCGGAGCCGGCAACAACGCAGGCTGCCCCCCGGCTGTCGGATTTCCTTTGCTTTGCAATCTATTCGGCCAACCTCGCCTATGGCCGGGCGTACAGGGTGATCCTCGAGGAGCTCGGCCTCACCTACCCCCAGTACATCGCCATCGTCTCGCTGTGGGAGGACGACAACCAGACCGTCAGCGGCCTCGGTGAGAAGATGTTCCTGGAATCCAACACGCTCACCCCGATCCTGAAGAAGCTCGAGGCGATGGGGTATGTGCGGCGGCAGCGCGATTCCGGTGATGAGCGGGTGGTTCGCGTCAGCCTGACCGATGCCGGCCGGCGGCTGCGGGAGAAGGGCCTGACCATGAACCTCGTCGAGGCGTCAGGGTTGAAGCCCGACGAATTCACCAAGATGCAGAAAGGCGTCGTGACGCTGCGCGACAACCTGTTGCGGCACGCCAGGGGAGACGATCAGGTCCGCGGCGCCGGCGCGCCAATGCCCGATTAGGCTGAGCCCCCCGGACGACGTCCAGTCACCGGTCTTCCATCGAGAGAGCGACGTCCGCGCCGCCGCCGATTTCATTCCATCGAAGCGAAACCATGACCGCGGTGCGCCGTACTTCGAACGACGCCGGACGCCGCGGCGCTTCCTCGCGGCGACGGGTGTCGCTTGCCCTGCGCAAAGCCGAGCCTCGCGGACGTCCGCGGACCGGCCGCTCTCATTGGAGAAGATCGATGCCGAAGTTGAATGCGATTTTGACAGCTGCCGCCGTCGGCGCGCTGATGATCACCGCCCAGATCGCGCCGCTCGCGGCGAAGGACAAGACGGTGATGGTCGGCGGCGCGCCGATGTATCCGTCGAAGAACATCATCGACAACGCCGTCCACTCGCGCGACCACACCACGCTGGTGGCCGCGGTGAAGGCCGCCGGCCTCGTCGACACCCTGTCCGGCCCGGGACCGTTCACCGTGTTCGCGCCGACCAACGCCGCCTTCGGCAAGCTGCCCAAGGGCACGGTCGAGACGCTGGTGAAGCCCGAGAACAAGGCGACGCTGACCAAGATCCTGACCTATCACGTGGTGCCTGGCCGCCTGCAGGCCGCCGACCTCACCGACGGCAAGGTCCTGACCACGGTCGAAGGCGAAATGCTGACGGTGAAGAACTCCGGCGGCGTGATCTCGCTGGTCGATTCCAAGGGCGGCGCCTCGCGCGTCACCATCCCGAACGTCAACCAGTCGAACGGCGTGATTCACGTCGTCAACAGCGTGCTGCTGCCGAGCTGAGCGGCCAGCATGCCGGTGTGACGCCGTCACATCAGTCCCGGATGCGACGGCGCTTTGCACCAGCCCCGCTGCTGCCACCAGCAGCGGGGCCAGGCGCGCGGCGATGTCCGTCCCGCATCGCCGTGCCCGAACCACGACATGCGATGGCCACGCGGCCCACGCAGGCCTGCGTGACGTTGACAGCGCAGCACCGACCGCTCTGCAATGGAGTGGGAACGGCTGCAGGGACTGTCTGCGGGGTGCGGACCGGCATTTCGAGCGCTGCGCATTCGCTGCCTGCGAGCGCCCGAGCATCCCCGGCCTGTCCATGGTCGGCGACGTGCTGTTTCCGCCGGAAGAGGCCAGCTACGACTTCGCCACCAGGCATCCCGCGATCCACGCCTGCCTCGGCCGCGTCCGCGCGCTGCCGGGCTGGCAGGCGCCATACGACCTGCTCCCGGGACAGCGGTTGCCGCGCTACGTCTGAGGCTGCGCCGCAGCCAGCGCCTCGGCGGGAATGACAAGGCCGTCACGCACCGCCACCTCGCGCAGCGCAAAGCGCCGTGCCCCCGGCAGGCGAGCGCCGTCCTGCGTGGTGATCGAGGCCGCCAGCGCCGTCATCAGCGGCGCGAAGCGATCGTGGCCAAAGGCACGGGGATCGAACGCGATGATGAGCTGGCCCGTGCCGGACGGACCGCCTTCGCCATCGAGGAAGGAGCTGGCGCTCGCCGACAGCGCGGCACCGGCAAGGCACACCGCCAGCACCTCGACGATCGCTGCGAGCGCCGCGCCCTTGGCGTCGCCAAGCGGCGTCATGGTGCCCTTGAGGCCGGCGGCAGGATCAGTCGTCGGGTGACCGTCGGCGTCGAGCGCCCAGCCCTCGGGAATGGCCTCGCCGCGCTGCTTCGCCGCCACGAGGTTACCGCGCGCCACTTTCGATACCGACAGGTCCACCACCAGCGGCGGCGCGCCGTCACGCGGCGCGGCAAACGCGATCGGGTTGGTGCCGAACACCGGCACGCGGCCGCCCCATGGCGCCATTGCCGCCGGCGTGTTGGCGACCATCAGCGCCACAAGGTTCGCATTCGCCAGCCGCTCGACATGCCAACCGGCGGCGCCGCAATGGCTGGAGCGATGGATCGCGGCGGTCGCAACGCCCTGGCTCGCCGCGAGCGGCGGCAGCTCACGGAGCGCAAGGTCGATCGCGGGATAGGCAAAACCATGCGCCGCATCGATCGCCAGCACCGCCGGCGCGGCGCGCGTTGCGACCGGCGTGGCCTGACCGTCCACCTTGCCGCTCTTCAGCAGTGTCAGATAAGTCGGGATGCGCGTCAGCCCATGGCCCTTCAGCCCATCCGCCTCCGCCGTCACCAGCGCCCGCGCCACCGCGCGCGCGTTGTCCGCGCTGCAGCCATGGCGCGCGAACACCTCGGCGGCCCAGGCCGTAGCATCGGCGAGGCTGAGTTTCATGGGCGGCTCCTGACGCGAGTAGCGCGCAAGTGTAGCGGCAACGACGGATCGGAGCGACATCGAAAGACCGTCATTCCGGACGCCGCGCAACGGCGATCCGGAATCTCGACCGCACCACCAGAGGCAATGCCGAGATTCCAGGTTCGTCGCTTTGCGACGCCCCGGAATGACCAGAAGCGACCCGAGCCGTCTTTTGAGAGCAACGTCCTTGTCATGACGCTGAGAGTATGAAAGCCCCTCACATGCCTCACGCGCTGCGATAGAGCTTGGTGAGACTGAACTCGCGGTGGCCGAGCGCTTCGGCGGCGGTGAGGCGGCCGTTGGCGGTGCGCACGATCATGTCGATGAGGGCGTCGCCGGCCTCGGAGATCGTGAGGTCGCGGCGCAGGATGCCGGTGACGTCGCAGTCGATGTGCTCGGGCATGGTGCGCAGCGTCTTCGGATTGCCGGAGATCTTGATCACCGGCACGATCGGATTGCCGATGACGTTGCCCTGGCCGGTCGGGAAGGTGTGCACGACATAGCCGCCGGCCGCCATCAGCGTGACGCATTCCGCTGCCGCAGACGATGAATCCATGAAGTACAGCCCCGGCCCCTTGGCCGGCGTCTCCGCCGGCTCGAGGATATCGATATAGCGCGAGGTGCGGCCGATCTTCTCGAGGTTGCCGAGCGCCTTCTCCTCGATGGTGGTGAGGCCGCCGGCGATGTTGCCCTTGGTCGGCTGGCTGTCGGAGAGGTCAGAGGTCTTGTGCGCCTCGATCACCTCGTCCTGATAGGCCTTCCACATCCGATACCAGCGCTCGCCAACCTCCGGGCTCGCGGCGCGCGCCTTGCACAGATGCTCGGCGCCGGTGATTTCCGAGGTCTCGCCGAACACGCCATAGATGCCCCTGGGCAGCAGCTTGTCATACATGTTGCCGACGGTCGGGCATGACGACAGGCCCGTGGTGGTGTCGGACTCGCCGCACTTGGTCGAGATCCACAGCTCCGACAGCTCACACGGCTCGCGCTGCAGCTCGGATGCCCATTGCAGATAGTCCTTCGCCACGTAGGACGCTTTGGCGATGGTGGCGATGTCGCCATGCTCCTCGATGCCGAAGCCGGCGACCGGCTTGCCGGTTGTCGCGATGCCGTCGACGACGACCTTGGTCCAGGCCGGTTCGATGCCGATGACCACCACGGCGGCGACATTGGGGTTGCTGCCGGTGCCGATCAGGGTGCGGAAATACAGCTCGAGATCTCTGCCGAACTGCAGCCGGCCGTAGGCATGCGGGATCGCCAGCACGCCCTTGACGTTGTTGGCGACCGCCTCGCAGGCGGCGTTCGACAGATCGTCGAGCGGCAGGATCAGCACATGGTTGCGCACGCCGACGCGGCCATTCTCGCGCCGCCAGCCGGTAATCGCAGTCGATCCGCTGCGCTTGACCGCGGGCGCCTTGTAGGCCGGCATCTCGATGGCGCGCCCGCGCACGTCGGCGAGCTGGGTCTTCGCCTGATTGTAGTCTGCGACGATCGATACGGAATTCGACATGAGAACCTCACCAGCGCTTGGTCTTGGCATTGTGGACGTGAAGGTGCTCGCCCTTGCCGATCGCCGCCTTGGTGATGCCGACATCCTCGCCGTATTTCCACACCGTGGCCTGCGCCGGGATATCCGTCAGCGCCACCTTGTGACCGATCGGAATGTCCATTGTCGCGGTCAGGCGGAACGTGGTGTCGGTCTCGGTGATCAGGCACAGCATGTCGGTGCCGGCCGTCAGGCCTTCGACCACCACGACACCGCAATTGTCTTTCGGCGAATGAATGAGACAGTGGGGATGACTCATGGCGCTTGTCCTCGCGAGCAACGATCAAAATCGTTCCGCGCATCACACCGCCGCTCCTCATCCTGAGGAGACGCGCAGCGTCGTCTCGAAGGATGAGGTTAATTGTCCAGCAGCACGCGTCGCGGCCCGGGCCTCATGGTTCGAGATGCGGCCTTACGGCCGCTCCTCACCATGAGGAGGTGAGCTGAAGTCTTGTATAAGATATAAGACCTGATAGGCTGTCAACGATGAAGCGCGCCCCCCTCCGTCATGGTGCCGGGACCGCCGCAGGCGCTGCGCGCCGCGCGGCGACGCCGGATTTCCGGCCGCTGTACCGCCAGGTGAAGGACGCGCTGGTGCGCCGCATCGCCGAGGGGCGCTGGACGCCGGACAAGGCGATCCCGAGCGAGTTCGAGCTCGCCGCCGATCTCGGCGTCAGCCAGGGCACGGTGCGCAAGGCGCTCGACGAGATGGCTGGCGAGAACCTGCTGGTGCGCTACCAGGGCCGCGGCACCTTCGTCGCCGCCCATGACGAGCCGCGCATCCTGTTCCAGTTCTTCAAGCTGACACCGGACGATGGCGCGCGCGTCTATCCCGAAAGCCGCGTGCTCACGGCCGGCGAGATCAAGGCGCCGCGCGCCACCGCGGCGGCGCTGGCGCTGCCGGCGGTGTCCCGGGTGATCCGCATCCGCCGGCTGCGCTCGCTCGCGGGAAAGCCGGCGATCGTCGAGACGATCCTGCTGCCGGCGGCGCGCTTCGCGCGGCTCACCGACGCGCCGATCCCGAACAATCTCTATCAGCTCTACGCCACCCGTTTCGGCGCCCGCATCGCCCGCGCCGAGGAGCGGCTGAAGGCGGTCGCCCTGTCGGCGGCGGATGCCGGCGCGCTCGGCGCCAAGCCAGGCACGCCGGCGCTGCTGATCGACCGCGTCGCCTTCGATCTCGACGGCCGCGCGGTCGAACACCGCCTCAGTGCCTGCCTGACGGATGCGGCCCACTATCTGTCGGACCTGAAATGAGATAACGGACGACACGCCGGATATCAGACATCCCCGCCACATTTCGGCGTCATCATGGATTGCGACCTGACCACCCGCTGACGACCGGCACCGCTCCTTTCGAACCGCTCCACTGCATTCTGAAGTCACGCTTCTTTCGAGGAAGGACGACAAGAATGAGTTTCGCGACCCGTTGCCGACGCCTTGCTGCCGTCGTCGTGATCATCGCCGCCTGTGCGATCAGCCTGACCTCGCCCCGCGCTGCCGCGGCCAATGACTACCCCACCCGCATCATCACCCTGGTGGTGCCGTTCGCCGCCGGCGGCCCGTCGGACGTGATCGCGCGGCTGCTGGCGCATTCCATGAGCCAGACGCTGGGCCAGCAGGTCATTGTCGAGAACGTGGCCGGCGCCGGCGGCACCGTCGGCGCCGCACGGGTGGCGCGCGCCGCGCCCGACGGCTACACGCTGCTGATCCATCACCTGGCGCTGACGGCGGCGCCGAGCCTCTACAGCAACCTCAGCTACGACGCGAGGACCGCGTTCACGCCGCTCGGCCTCGTCAACACCGGCCCGATGGTGCTGGTCGGCCGCAAGACGCTGGCCGCACAGACCGCGCAGGAATTGATCCGCTATTTCAGGGCCGAGGGCGACAAGATCACCATGGCCCATGCCGGCGTCGGCTCCAATGCGCATCTCTGCGCCATCCTGCTGACCCAGGCGATCGGCGTGAAGCAGGTGTATGTGCCCTACAACGGCACGGGGCCGGCGATGAACGACCTCGTCACCGGCCAGGTCGACGCGCTGTGCGACCAGTCCACCACCGCGGTGCCGCAGATCACGAGCGGCACGGTGCGCGGCTATATCGTGACGTCGTCGGCGCCGATCGACGCCATCAAGGAGGTCGAGACCGCGCCGGCGGCGGGGCTGCCGGCGTTCGACATGGCGATCTGGCACGGGCTCTACGCCCCGAAGGACACGCCGCCGGCGATCGTGGACAAGCTCAACAGCGCGCTCGCGGTGGCGCTCGCCGATCCGCTGGTGGTGGAACGCTTCAAGGCGGTGGGCACCGCGCCGTTCCCAACCTCCGAATGGTCGCCGCAGGCACACAAGGCGCGCCTCCTGGCGGAGATCGAGCGCTGGGGGCGCCTGCTGAAGACGGCCGGCGTGACGCCGGCGACCGCGCGTTAGGCCGCCGGCATCAGACGCGGCGTCCCGCCGGGCGGCCGGGTCCATCGCCCAGTTCACGCCACCCGACCGACCGCGCCATCGACGGCGGCGCACGATTGCGCTAGAGACGCCGGACCATGTCCGTCAGCGCCATCGAGGTCTACCACATGCCGTGCGTTCCGCTCACGCCCTTCGCCCGCATCGCGACGGCATCGCCGGAGACAGCGCAATGAGCGGCAATGGCATTGTCATCGTCGGCGCCGGTCATGGCGGCAGCCAGCTCGCCACCAGCCTGCGCCAGGAAGGGTTTGACGGACCGATCACGCTGGTGTCGGACGAGACCGACGTCCCCTATCACAAGCCGCCGCTGTCGAAGGCCTTCCTCAAGACGCCGGACATGGCGCCGCAGCTGCTGCGCGCCGAAAGCACCTATACGGACAACGCGATCACGCTGCGGTTCGGCGCGCGTGTCAGCGCCATCGACCTGCAGGCGCGGCGGCTCGAGCTCGACGACGGCGCGCCGCTGCCGTTCGACCGCCTGGTGCTGGCGACCGGCGCGCGGGCGCGCCGCCTCGCCATCCCCGGCCATGACCTCACCGGCATCTTCACCCTGCGCACGGCGGACGATGCGCGGGCGCTGCGCGCGGCGATCCCCGCGGCACAGTCGGTCGCGGTGATCGGCGGCGGCTTCGTCGGGCTGGAGGCGGCCGCCTCGCTCGCCGGCCTCGGCAAGCAGGTCACGGTGATCGAGGCCGCGGACCGCATTCTCGGCCGCGTGCTGGCGCCGGCGATGTCGGCCTACATGGCCGGCCTGCACCAGAGCCTCGGCGTCAAGCTGCTGACCGGCACCGGCGTCGCCCGCCTCGACGGCGCCAACGGCCGTGTCACCCATGTGACCACGACCGACGGCACGCATGTTGCTGCCGACATGGTGATCGTCGGCATCGGTGCCAACCCGGACATCGGCCTCGCCACGCAGGCCGGACTCGCCTGCGACAACGGCATCGTGGTCGACGGCGCGCTGCGCACCTCGGTGCCGGAGATCTTTGCGATCGGCGACTGCGTCGCCTACGCGCACTGGCAGACCGGAAGCCACCTGCGCCTCGAATCCGTACAGAACGCCACCGACCAGGCGCGGCACGCCGCGCGCGTGCTGGCGGGCAAGCCCGAGATCGCCGGCTATCGCGAGGTGCCGTGGTTCTGGTCCGACCAGGGACCGGCGAAGCTGCAGATGGTGGGACTGGCGATCGGCACGACGCGCCAGGTGATCAGCGGCACACCGGCGAATGGCGCGTTCTCGATCTACCATTTCCGCGACGACCGCCTGCAGGCGATCGATTCCATCAACCGCCCCGCCGACCACATGCTCGGCCGCCGCATGCTGGCCGCGAACTTCCATCCGGATGACGCCCTGATCGCCGCCGGCCCCGCGGCGCTGAAGGCGGCGTTCGCGGAGTTCAGCAAGGGGCAGCCGGAGGCGCGGTGAACGACAGCTCGCGCTGTTGCCGCCCCTATTGGCAGCGCCCCGCGAGCAGGCAGTGCTCGCGGCCCTCGCGGTCGGTGCGGAAGCTTTCGATGTAGCCGCCCTTGCGCTGGGTGACGAACACGGTGCGGCCGTCAGCACCGCCGAAGGCGAGGTTGGTCGGCTCCTTGCCCTGCAGCGCCACTTCGCGCACCAGCTTGCCGTCGGGCATGACGATCGCGATCGCCCCCTTGAGGATGCGCGCCACCAGCAGCCGGCCGGCGGCGTCGGTGCGCAGGCCGTCGATGGTGTCGGGCGCGAAGGTCGTCACCAGGCGGGCATCGACCAGCGCGTTGCCATTGACGCCGTAAGCCCAGATCTGGCCGGTGCCGGATTCACCGACATACAGCGTCCTGCCGTCCGGACTGAGATCGATGCCGTTGGTGGTGCCCATGGCGCGCGGCGCGGTCATCACCTCGCCGCTGACGCGACCGTCAGGCCCGCGGGTGATCCGCCACACCTGCCCGCTGCGGCCCTTCCAGTTGGGGTCGCTCGCATAGAGCGTGCCGTCGGCGGCCACAGTCAGATCATTCGGCTGACTGAAGCGCTCCGAGGCAAACAACGGCGTCGGCGCGGTGGCGCCGGACGCGAGCGCGAAGATCGTGTGCTTCTTGTAGTCGGCGATGAACATGGTGCCGGCGCGATCGAAGCGGATGGCATTGCCGACGCTGCCCTCCGGCAGCGCGGTGAACAACTCCGACTGCGGCGCGCCCGGCGCAAGGCGGCCGATGGTCCCCGGCTTGCCGAAATTGACCACGAACAGCGCGCCGGCGGCATCGACCGCCGGGCCTTCGATGCCAAAGGTGTATTCGCCCGATGGCGTGATCTGCCGGCTGTCGAACAGCCGGCCCTCTGCCAGCGCGCTTCCGCACCACGCCAGCAACAGGGCGCCTTCACAGAGACGCAAGAGAGCCTTGCGAAATGTAGTAGCCTTGGTCATCACTGCAGTCGCCGTTGAGATAGAGATCGGCCGGCCGGTCGATCCGGCTGAAACCGGCCTTTCCCTTGGCGGACGATTCCGTCACCACGACGACCTTCCCTGCCGGAATGTTGCCGCATTCCCGGCCGTCCCGGCTGACGAAACGACGCTGCACCACCCCGCCGCGAATCCGCATCCGCGTGCCAGGCACCATGGTGCCGACGAGCTGATCGACCTTGTCGAGCAGCTGCGCATAGCCGGCCTCGTGCGCCGCCAGCCCCTCACCGCCCGGCGGCATCAGCCGCTCGGCGCCGGTGCCCCGCAGGCGGGCGCGCAGCTTGCCGGCATCCGGATCGCCGGGAAAGATCCAGCCGTCCTGGCCCAGCATGAAGCGCAGCACGGTGTCGTCCTTCTGCGCGTCGGACAAGCCGGCCTTGAGGCCGAAGTCGGCGTGGCAGCCGACGCAGTGCTTCTCCACCACGCCGGCGCGGAAGGCCGACAGCCGCGCCCGGTTCGGCGCGCTCGCGGCAACGAGGCGCGCAAGCGCCTCGATCTGAGCGTCGCTGCGCCGGTCGCAGGGCTCCGGCGCACCCGGCGGCGCCGACGTGGCGTCGATCCGGATCACGGTGCGGTTCTTGTCCTCCACCAGCCAGATCGCGCCGTCGGAAGCCACCGTGAGCCCGACCGGCGCGCCCTGCGGCCGCACGCCGTTGACCTTGTGCCATTCGGACACCAGCTCGGTGAACGGCGCGGCCGGAACATCGACGCCATCGGCCTGAAAGGCGTGGCTCGCTTCTGCGCTGCAGCTGATGCGATAGCGCACCGGGGCTGCGCTCCTGACCGGAAAGCCCCTGGCGTCGACGTCATAGACCAGCACGCGGCTGCCGGTCGGACGATAGCCATGCAGCCCGACGATCAGCTTGCCCTCGAGCTGCGGAAATCGCGCGCCATGATAGTACAGCATGCCGAGCGGCGCGCCGTGCGGCGGCATCAGCGTCGCCGGCTGGCGATACAGCGCGGTGTTGGCGCACAGATGCCGGTACGGTCCGGCCGCGGCCAGCACCGCCTTGAACTCCGGGCTCTCGGTCGCATTGTCGTAGCAGTACGGCCAGCCATAGTGCCGGCCCGGCTCGATCGCATTGATCTCCTCGTTGGGCTTGAGGACGTCCGGCAGGTCACGGCCGTTCTCGCCCTGCAGGAAAGCGAAGCCGGCGTCGGGAAAGCGTGGATGCAGCGCCAGCGCCATCGAGTTGCGCAGGCCCTGGGCATAGACCTCGCGGCGCGGATTGGGATCACTCGGCCGGAGCGCCGGAAAGACACCGCCCGATGGCGGCACGAACATCCAGATCGCGGCGAGCGGCGAGCCGCCCTCGCCCGCAGCACATGGCGTGCGGATCGGCGCCGGCGTGATGCAGTCGTCGCTGTGCGAGCCGACATTGACGAACAGCCGGCCCGTGCGGTCGAACACGAAGGCCTTCAGCGGATGGCTGCTGTCCGCGACCAGCGTGCCGTCGGAGAGCTGCACGCGGCGGCCGGGCAGGCCGCGCACGATGGTCTCGACCGTGGCGGCGGGATGGTCCGCACGCGGATCGAAGCGGAAGATCGTCTCGGCGGTCGCCGCGTAGACCTTGCGGTCCGGCCCGATGGCGAGCCCGAAGGGATAGTCGAGGCCGGTCAGGAGCTCCTTGATCCGCCCGCCCGCCGGCGCATGGGGATCGAGCCGCAGCAGCCGCCCCTGCGCGCTGCCCCAGCCGCCCATGTCGGCGACCACGAACAGCTCGCTGTCCGGGATCTGGACAATGGTGCGGGGAAATTTCAGACCGTCGTCCTGGCTGGCGACGAGGCCTGCACAGAAGCCCTCCGCAAGGCCGATGCGCAGTTGCGGAAACGCCAGCGCGCCGCCGCCGCAGGTATCCGGACCGAGCACGTAGCCGCTCCTGCGCACCGTCTCCTGCGCACGCGGCGCAGCGGCGACCAGCATCGTCGCGGCAACGGCGACCGCCACGGCGAGCGATCGGCAACGCAGCAGGCTTCGGATCATCCCCAGCGCTCCCCCGCGAACAATGACGCGGGCGACGCTAGCGTGCGTATCGCTTCATGCCAAGCGAGGTGCGAACCCAATGAGGCGTGCCACACCCACTGCGTCATTGCCGAACTTGATCCACGAGTGTTCGGTTCGTTCTCGGCGCAGACCACACCCATTGCGTCATTGCCGGGCGAAGACCCGGCAATCCAGCTTGCTCGCAGTGCGACGTGAGTTTGAAGCTGGATCACCGGGTCACGGCGCTACGCGCCGGCCCGGTGATGACGCAGAATATGTGGAACGCCCCCAATCCACAGCTCCGGCCCTCAAGGCGTCTTCTTCGGATTGATCGAGAAGCGCAGGTTCAGGGGTTGCAGCATTTCCGGCGGCGGGGCCTCGCCGACATTGCCGCGGGTGAGGATGGTGCGCAGGTCCGCGTCCGCCGCCGCGTTCTTCAGCGCGGCGAATGACACCTTCTCCACCGTACCGTCCGGATTGAGCCAGGCGCGCACCACGAGCGCCGGCGGCAGCCCGTCCTCCTTGCCCGCGTGCTCCTTGACATAGGCGCGAAACCGCCGCGCGACCTCGTCGTCGCCCTCGATCCAGCTCTCGAAGCGATACTGCACGAGCTTGGCGAACTGGCCCCAGGACGGCGGCGCCTTGGCCGACTCGCGGAAATCGAGCCCCTGGGCGTGCGCGGAGACGAGCGGAACGCTGCTGAGACCCAGCACGACACCGCAGAGCACGGCAACCGTCCGGAATCCGGGACGACGAACAGATGACAGACACATGACAGGAATGGCGACCGGCAGGAGTGACGACGGCGCGACTCTGCCCGGCTAGTTTTGCAGGCACGTGACACGGGCCGAGATCGACGCCGCGCGGTTGGCCCGCGAGGCGCCGCCCGCGAGCTGCGGGCGATCATCGTGCGCGAATCGCACGCCATGATCGGCCATGAACGCCTTGGCCTCCATCGCCCCGACCGCAACGACCCGCGTCGCAGAGGTGCGACGGCTGATCACGCCCTCCACCAGGCCACGCCCGTCGAGCACCGGCGCCCCGCTGGCGCCGAAGGTGGCGTCGGAATCGAGCGCGAGCTGCCCGGCCGAGTCGGCGGCGACCGCCACCGTCGCGTTGGCCAGCGTGCCGCCACGGGCGATCAGCCCCGGCAGGCGGTCATAGGCGCCGACGAACACCATGTCGTTGACGGCCGGCGTGGCATTACTGGGGAACACCGCGGCGAGCCCCCAGGTGCGCGGCACCTTGATCAGCGCGAGATCGGCGCGATCGGACAACGCCACCACGCGCGCGCTGACCGCGCGGCCTTCCTTGGCGACCACCACCCGCACGCAGGCATCCACCGCATGGCGCACGGTGAGCATCGTGCCGGCATCGTCGACGAAGAAGCCGGTTCCGGTCTTCTCGTGGCTGATGGCCGCCTCCACCGGGCGCGACAGCGAACGCACCGGCTCGCGCGCGCGATCACGGTCCTGCCACGGCAATCCCTGCGCCACGGCCGGCAGGGCAGCGAGAACAGCAAGGCTGGCGGTCAGAAGCAGGCATCGCAACATGCGGCCCGTCTCGCACGGGCCTGCGAGACGGTCAAGCGCCTCCACCGCCGGTCGGCGACCAGCGCAGCGCGTTCAGGAACCTGTCGTGGCCGGCTTCAGCTGCGCAGCCAGACGCCGGCGAAATTGCCCTGGACACCGGTGGCATCGACCGTGTGATCAATCACCTTGCGGTTGTAGACTGTGACGGAACGGCTGAGCATCAGCGGGATGACAGGCAGTTCGTCGGCCAGGATATCCTGGAAACGGTCGATCGCGGCCTTGCGCTTGCCCGCATCCGCCTCAATCGCGATCTCCGCGAACAGCCGGTCGACCTCCGGATTTGCATAATGACTGGCGTTGGTGAAGGCGACACCTTTACGAAAATTGTCGCTGGTGAAGAAGCGCTGCAGCCCGACCGTCGGATCGAACATGTTGGTGAAGGGGTGGTTGGTGAAGTCGTAGTCGCGATCGCTGTAGACGCGCTTGAGGTAGCTCGGAAAGTCCTGCCCGCGCACCGTGACGTCGATGCCGACCGCGGCGAGCGCACTCTTGAGGTATTCGCCGGTGCGTTTGAAGTTCTCGCCGAACGGCTGGTAGTCGTGTGTCAACGCGAAGCGGAAGCGGCCGTTGAGCGGAAAGCCGGCCTGGTCGAGCAGCTGCGCCGCCCTCTTCGGATCGAACGGATAGGTCTTGACGTCGGGATTGTAGAACCGCTTCAGCGTCGGGCTGACGATACTGACCGTGGGCTCGCCGAGGCCATACCAGGCGACATTGAGCACCGCCGAGGGATCGATCGCATGGGCGATCGCCTGCCGCACCAGCTTGTGCCTGAGGTAGGGATTGTCGAGGTTGAACTCGATGCCGTAGAGCGTCGGTGCGTACTCGCTGCCGCGGTTTTCAAGACCGAGATGCGGCAGCTTCGCAAAACGCTCGAGATCGAGCGGCGACACCGGCGTCGAGCCGCCGATGTCGATCTCGCCGGTCTCGAACGCCACGGCGCGCGCGGCGCCGTCGGGAATGATCCGCACCAGCAGCGCATCCAGGTAGGGTTTCGGCGCGTCCCAGTAGTTCGGATTGCGGACGTAGCTGATGTAGCTGCCGTTCACCCATTCCTTGAACACGAACGGCCCGGTGCCGACGGGCGCGCGGTTGTTCGGGTTGAGCAGCGGATCGCCCTTGCCCTCATAGAGGTGCCTGGGAACGATCGGCGACTCGCCGGCCGCCAGCGCATAGAGCAGATAAGGCGCGGGCTTCGACAGCACGACCTGCACGGTATGGTCGTCGACGGCCCGCACCTCCTGCAGGTTGGCGAAGGTGGTGCGTCCACGCGGATGCGCCGATTTCAGCAGGCCGAACGAATAGACCACGTCGGCGGCGGTGAACGGCTGGCCGTCGTGCCAGCTGACGTTGCGGCGCAGCTCGAAGCGGTATTGCAGCCCATCCTCGCTGACGCTCCAGGCGGTGGCGAGCTGCGGCCTGGGATTGAGATCGAAGTCGTAGGTCAGAAGCCCCTCGACCACCTTGCTGCTCGCCTGGATCGCCGGGCCTTCGGTGGTGTTGAAGCACACCAGCGTGGTCGGCTCGGGATGGATGACGAAATTCAGCCGGCCGCCATGGCGCGGCCCCTCCTCCGCGGCGCGGGCGCGGGTGATCGCGGCGGGCAGCAGCAGCCCCGCCACCGGTGCGGCGACGAAGGCACGTCTCGACAAAGTCATGATGGACAATCCAGTGCGGGCCAGCGCGGCATCAGTCGAGCAGATCGGGCTCGGCCGCCACGATCCAGTCCCACAGCGGCTGGAAGCTGAAATAACCGCCCTTGTGAGAGCCGACCTGGGACGCGGTCAGCTTGGCGATGTCGTGCGCGATCGGCTTGGTCTCGCCGGCGGCTTCGGCGAGGAGTTGCGTGCGGGCGGCGTTGTCCATCGCGATGTACCACCATGCGGCGGCCTCGATGGTCGGCCCGACGGTGAGCAGGCCATGGTTCTGCAGGATCGCAGCCTTCTTCGTTCCGAGAGCCTCGGCGAGGCGGCGGCCCTCCTCCGCTTCCAGCACCACGCCGGAAAACGGATTGAACAGCACATGATCGTCGTAGAAGGCGCAGGAGTCCTGGGTGAGCGGATCGAGCAGCCGGCCGAGTGCCGACCACGCCTTGCCATAGGTGGAATGGGTGTGCGCGGCGGCGACCACCTGCGGATGCGCGGCGTGGATCGCCGAATGGATGACGAAGCCCGCCTGGTTGATCGGTTTGTCACCGATCAGAATGTTGCCGTCGTGATCGACCAGCTGCAGGTCGGACACCTTGACCTGGCCGAAGAATTTCGACAGCGGATTGATCCAGAACCGGTCCGGAAATTCTGGATCACGCACCGTGACATGGCCGGCGAGGCCCTGGTCAAAGCCGTAGCGCGAGAACAGGCGGAATGTCGCCGCGAGCCGCTGCTTGCGATGCAGCCGCTCCTCCTCGAAAGTCGCCGCAGGCGCGCGCTCGACGAGCGCATATCGCTTCGGCTTCTCCACCAGCTGGTTCACCCGCGTTCTCCTTGTCCCTGCGGAGCAGAGGAGAACGCTACGCTGGTTTGGCGAGATGGTGCTTTTAAAGAGCGGGCGGACCAGACAACATTTGCAAACAGATCATCCGGCCTTCGATGAAAATCATCTCTTCGGCGACATCCGGCCCGAAGGTTGGCTGGCCATGATTCCCTCCATTTTACTTCATTAGCTCTTGATAAGATTCGATGACGTCGCTAGCGCCAGAAGAAGCAACGGGATACAAATTACGGGGATCAACCAGTATGTAGTCCACAGCGACATCCATGGTCTTGAGCGACAAAATTGCTGCTGCAAATATTTTTAGATTCGCCCAGGGAGAGTTTTTCAATCTCTCTTTGTCCGCCAATGTCGCATCCACCTCCCGCAGCAGCGGCGATGCGGCCGTTTTGAATATCGCTTTGAATATCGCTCATAATGTCAGCACCCTTGGCTTGGCATCGCAAGGTTTGGAAGACACAAGTCCTCTTCGATATGTTCGTATTTCAAATTCGTGATGTCCGCGGCGCGCATCGCATCCGCCAATTCGTCGGACATGAACACCCAACTCGACATATGGTCTGCATTATCCTCGTGCCAGATGTGGATGTCGGTATGCCCACTTCGATCGAGCTTGATCCCCAGCTTCTGCTTGCCGAGAGCCCATTCGTGCGGAAGATCGACATAGCGATATCCCGTTTTCGGCTCGACAGACGTCCACTCCACGCCGTCCCAGCAGATCGTTTGCACGCGATTGAGAATGTTGGTGTAGCAGTATCGATGTTCGTTGATGGGCTCGCCGTTTTTTCTAACGACCTCGACCGGCAGATATTCGATCAGGCCTGGCGCAAATTTGTCCCAGATTGCCCGAACCCGTTCCGAGATGGCCCATTTTGAAATTCCGGCAATAACCACATCGTTCTTGATCTTGTGACTCGAAACCAAGATCGCTTTCTTGGGAAACCGTTCGGGTGGAACGCGAAGCCCGTGATTGACTAGGTAGGACGTTGTTTCTTTCGTTGGCAAATCGAGTTCACTTTGCCATTTCGGCTCGAAGTCGAAAGCTGGGTCGCGACTGAAATATTTCGGTGTCACCACATAGGCCACTTTGAACTCTCCCCCCCAGCCTTGGACGCGCGTTACGACCGGGCCGGCATGGCCAAATGCAGCGCGAGCCTATCCTCGAAGCTGCTCCGCCCCTCCGTGACCGCGAAATTCTCCGGGCCGGCGACGTCGCCCGGCTTCAGTGTCATCACGCCAGTGATGAGAAAATGCGAAAACTGCATAGCGCGGGTGGCGAGGGTTGAGAGATCGAGTCTCTTGGTCGGCGCGAATTCGAGTTCGAAAGTCCCCGTAAAGGCGGCAAGACCATGGGTCGCGACGACGAGCCCCGCTTCTGTCTGCGCCACGAAGAGACGAACCCAGATAGCGCTGAGCATCTGGCCCTGGTCCTTAGGCGTCGTGGTGATCTGGACGAAGCGGCCTGCGCTCATAAGATGGTCAGAGGCGCACCACAACACGCCGATAGCCTCGACCGCATTGCACACGGCGGCAGCGAGTAGGGTCAAAGCCCGAGCCTGCTCGGTAATCGACTTGCCCGATTTTTCGGGATTGACGACCATCACGCGCACATGGGCCGAGTGGCCCGCGAGATCCTGAGCCGCAGTCTGCCAGAAAAGCGTTGGCAACGGACCATAGATGAGCGACTCCAAGGGGAGTGGCGCCGCGACCTCCAAGACCGCCATCATCACACCATCACAGATCACAACCGCCCCTCTCGCTCCGCCCCCTCCAACAGCCGTGCCATCAAGCGCTTCCTCGAACGGCAAACCAGGAGCTATCCGTTCGAGCCGTTGGCGGATGACATCCGTGCTTATTGAAGCCGGGCGTTTGCAGATGATGATAGCGGTGAGGTCAATATCCACGAAAATAGCTCCATGTGTGCTGCACCAGAGCATGCGTTGGCGCGGCGTCGTTTCAAAGGGACTTAATGCCTGATCCATTCACGATTGCGGCTCCACGTCGTCGTTTCCTACAAATACAGTTCTGGCTATGCCCTGTTTGATCAGGCGCATCTTCGAGTTTTGTGCGCGGGCAAGTGCATCACGCGGCTTGGACCACCGAGCGACCAGCTCTGATAATGCCTGTTACCTATCTTCCCAGAAGCGCCAGAACGCATTGTAGCCAGATATCAACAAGAGGATGCTCGCCAGAACAGCCATTCCAAATCCTGAAATCATGCCAACAAGACCTTGAGCCAGATGGGACCAGTCCAGCTTCAAAGCGAGGCCATCGACACCTGTCAGCGAGGGGGGCAGCAGATAATAGATGCGCCCCAGCAAGATCACGAACAACACCGATGCGTATGCGAGGACGATCGGCGCATTTCGCCGAGCCAGAAGGACGACAATGATCGGCAAAAGGTAGATTCCGTCCGATATCGCATCACTGAAATTTTCTGAGAACGCTTCATGACTCTGTACCGCCCAGAGATACCGCTCATACTTAATTCCGGCCACTGACGCCACGTTACATGCGCACGCAAAAATCACCGCCGCGCGAAGCCATCCTTTATCCAAAGTCATATTGCCCCTATTCCCGCGGGGCACAGAGACTGCTCTGCTGGCCCCCGCTTTCCATAGCGAGACACGACGACACCAGGAAGGCAATACGCATCCCGGATCCGCCTTGATGATGCGAGGGTCCTTCTGCCAGCCGCTGACATCCGAGCGGGTCACGCGGCTTGGACCACCGCGCGACCAGCTCTGATGATGCCTGCCGTTCAAGTGCGGGCCACCGCCGCTCGTACCGGGATCGGGAAGACCCGGTCGTAGGCGAGGTTGAAGCCGAACGCATAGGCGACGTAGAAGCCGATCATCGACAGATCCATCAGCAGGGTCTCCCACAACGTCATGCCGAGATACCACGCGATCGGCGGCAGCAGCATGATCAGAAGACCGAGCTCGAACAGTCCGGCGTGCAGCACACGCGTGCTGATCGACTTCTGGGTATGGCCGACGGCGCGGCGCATCGCATGATCGAAGCCGAGATTGAACACGAAATTCCAGACGGTCGCGATGGTCGCGGCGGCGACGCCGACGACGCCGACCTTGTGGGCCTCCAGTCCGAACAGCCAGGCGCCCAGCGGCACCAGCATCACGAGGCCGACCGCTTCGAACAGCACGGCATGACGGATCCGGTCAGGCAGGGAACGCATGGACATCAGGAACTCCTAAATCATTGTTCTTATTGACAATATCTTTTCTATCTGTATTTTAGGTTCCTTCAAGATAGATACCATCTGATATGGAGATAGATGACCGTCTCCCTCGACCAGCTCGAGGCGTTCGTCGCCTCCGCCGAGCGCGGCTCGTTTTCCGCGGCGGCGCGCGCGCTGCGCAAGGCGCAGTCCGCGGTCAGCACCCATGTGGCGAACCTCGAGGAAGATCTCGGTATCCAGCTGTTCAGCCGCGCGGGACGCCAGCCGGTGCTGACGCCCGCGGGCGAGCGGTTGCTGCTCGAGGCCAAGGTGGTGCTCGATCGCCGCGCGCATCTCATCGGCGTCGCGCGCAGCTTTGAAGAGAAGATCGAGCGCAAGCTCGTCATCGCCATCGACGAGCTCTATCCCGAGAGCGCGCTGGCGCCGCTGTTCGCCGACTTCGCGCGCCACTTCCCGCATGTCGAGCTCGAGATGCTGTTTCCGCTGATGGAGGACGTCACGAGCCTCGTGCTCGCCGGCAAGGCCGATATCGGCATCAGCTGGCGCCAGGAGCAACTGCCGGTCGAGCTCGGCTTCCGCACCATCGGCTGGGTGCCGATCCAGATGGTGTGCGCCAAAGACCATCCGCTCGCCGGCGTCCGCGTCGACTGGGAGGATCTCAAGCGCTATCGCCAGATCCTGGTCGGCGCGCGCAGCGACGGCCCGGAGAAGCGCCGCCTGCGGGTCGCCGCCGACGTGTGGTGGGTGGAAAGCCACTGGGTCATCCTGCAACTGGTGAAGCAGGGCATCGGCTGGGCGTTCGCCTCCGGCCATGTCATCGCCCATGCGCCGGAGGCCCCGGATCTCGTGACGCCCGAACTGCAGTTCGACGACTACGACCTGCCGATCGCGCTGGAGATGATCTGGCACAAGCAGCGGCCGTGCGGCCCCGCCGCAAAATGGCTGCGCAAGCGTTTTGCCACCACCCGGATCGACGCCGCGATCGGCTGACCGACGCCGAAACGACGCTCTTTGTCAGCGGCGTCGACGCGGCTAGTCTGTGCGCCAGACAACAATGGACTCTCATGACATGAAAAAGATCGGCTTCCTCTCCTTCGGCCACTGGACACCGTCCCCCCAGTCGCAGACGCGCTCGGCCGCCGACGCGCTGCTGCAGTCCATCGAGCTCGCCCAGGCCGCCGAGCAGCTCGGGGCCGACGGCGCCTATGTCCGTGTCCATCATTTCGCCCGCCAACTGGCGTCGCCCTTCCCGCTCCTCGCCGCCATCGGCGCCAAGACCAGCCGCATCGAGATCGGAACGGCTGTTATCGACATGCGCTATGAGAATCCGCTGTACATGGCCGAGGACGCCGGTGCCGCGGACCTCATCGCCGGCGAGCGGCTGCAGCTCGGCATCAGCCGCGGCTCGCCCGAGCAGGTGATCGACGGCTGGCGCTATTTCGGCTTCCGCCCGGCCGAGGGCCAGAGCGATGCCGACATGGGCCGGCGCCACGCCGAGGTGTTCCTCGACATGCTGCGCGGCGAAGGCTTCGCCCAGCCCAATCCACGGCCGATGTTTCCCAATCCGCCGGGCCCGCTGCGGCTCGAGCC
Organism: Bradyrhizobium sp. 2TAF24; assembly: GCF_052115025.1. Taxonomy (NCBI): domain Bacteria; kingdom Pseudomonadati; phylum Pseudomonadota; class Alphaproteobacteria; order Hyphomicrobiales; family Nitrobacteraceae; genus Bradyrhizobium; species Bradyrhizobium sp. 2TAF24. Next base: position 66,880 of record NZ_JBFRFW010000020.1, read on the forward strand.
GCATTCCGCGGGCCTGCGCGAACGCATCTGGTGGGGCGCGGGCTCCAACGCCACCGCGGTGTGGGCTGCCAAGCTCGGCATGAACCTGCAGAGTTCGACGCTCAAGGACGACGAGACCGGCGAGGCGTTCCACGTCCAGCAGGCCGCGCAGATCCGTGCTTACCGCGCCGCCTGGAAGGAAGCCGGCCACACCCGCGAGCCGCGCGTCTCGGTGAGCCGCAGCATCTTCGCCCTGGTGGATGATCGCGATCGCGCCTACTTCGGCCGCTCGGGCGAAGATCAGGACCAGGTCGGATTCATCGACGAGAACACCCGGGCGATCTTCGGCCGCAGCTATGCCGCCGAGCCGGACGTGCTGATCGAGCAGCTCAAGCAGGACGAGGCGATCGCCGAGGCCGACACGCTGCTGCTGACCGTCCCCAACCAATTGGGCGTCGCCTACAACGCCCATGTCATCGAGGCGATCCTGACCCACATCGCCCCGGCGCTCGGCTGGCGCTAGCCGATACGCCTGTTCACGTCCGCACCAGCGACACCGGGGCTCCCTGAACGGAGCTCCGGTGTTGGATCGAGCGCTAGTGATGCACGACTGACACGGCGCTGGCCCCGACACTGTCGGACGCAGCACCCTCGGTCCCGTCGGCGGCATTCGCCGCCGCCGTCCATCCCATGCGCTTCGCCCACATCGCGGTGAGGATCGGCACGACGATCGCGGTGACCAGGCAGGACGTCGCCACGAGGGCAGTGGCCGCCGGCGCGACCTTCTGGAACGCCGGGATCATGTCGCCGATGATCTTGGGGTTGGCGATCGCCGCGCCGGCCGTCGACGATGCGGCGAGCCCGGCCGCGCCGTTGCCGCGGCCGATGAAACGGTCGGCGAGCATCAGCGGAATGCCGGTCACGACGATCACGCCGAGGCCGAGAATGATGCCGGGCAGACCGCTGGTGAGAATGACCTTCATGTCTATGCCGTTGCCGAGCGCGAAGCCGAAGAACGGGATCAGCGGGTGGACGCAGCGGCCGAAGAAGGCGCGCAGCTCGTGGTCGAGGTTGCCGAGCGCGAACCCGATCAGGAACGGCAGCACGGCGCCGACGAACAGGCGCGGCTCGAACACCGCGGCCCCTGCCGCACCGAGAATGAGCATCGAGATGAGCGGACCGGATTCCACGGACATCAGGACGAAAGCGCTGGCTTCCTCCTTCTCGCCATACTGCTGCATCAGCGCCGCGTAGAGGCCGGCATTGGTCATGTCCATGGCGGACGTGATGGCGAGCACGGACAGCCCCGCGAGCAAGCCGGTCTCGATGCCGCCCTCCGGCAGCACGCGCATGGCGACCAGCGTCGCCAGCCACGCGACCGCGGTCTTGGTGACCAGCAGCGTCCCCGACTTGCGCAGCACCGTGCCGGTCGCACGCAGGTCGATGGTCGCCCCCATGCAGAAGAACCACACCGCAAGGATCGGCACGGTGCCGGTGATGAGGCCGTTGGTGAACGAGCCGAAATAGCTGCCGGCGCCGGGCGACCATGTCCGGCACATCGCGCCCAGCACCAGCGGCACCAGCATCAGCCCACCGGGAATCTTCTCGATCGCAGCCTTGATCCGCATCTTCTTCCCTTATTGTTGTGTTGTTGTGTTGTTGTGTTGTTGTGTTGTTGCGACGTGATGGAGAGTTGTCAGGCGGGCCTGAAGCGCAGATTGCTGCGCGACAGCTGGTCGATCGAGCGGCAACCCATCAGCCGCATGTCGCGCTCGACCTCGGTGCGCAGCAGTTGCAGCGCGCGCGTGACACCGGCCTCTCCCGCCGCCGCGAGCGGATAGAGATAGTAGCGCCCGAGGCCGACGGCCTTGGCGCCGACCGACAGCGCCTTCAGGACATCGCTGCCGCGCTGGATGCCGCCGTCCATCATGACGTCGATGCGGTCGCCCGCGGCATCGACGATCTCCGCGAGCTGATCGAACGCCGCACGCGAGCCGTCGAGCTGGCGGCCGCCGTGATTGGAGACGATGATGCCCGCGCAGCCGATCTCGGCGGCACGGATGGCATCGGCCGGCGCCATGACCCCCTTGAGGCAGAACTTGCCACCCCAGATCTGCACCATCTCGGCGACATCGTCCCAACTGATGGACGGGTCCAGCATCTCGGTGAAATAGCGCCCGATCGACATCGCGCTGCCGCCGAAATCGACATGGGCGTCGAGCTGCGGCAGGCTGAACGTCTCATGGGTGAGGTAATTGATCCCCCACATCGGCTTGATCGCGAACTGCGCCATGCCCTTCAGATTCAGCCGGAACGGGATGGTGAAGCCGGTGCGCAGGTCGCGCTCGCGGTTGCCGCCGGTGACGCTGTCGACCGTCAGCATCATCACATCGATGCCGGCCTCCCGTGCCCGCTGCATCATGGCGCGGTTGAGGCCGCGGTCCTTGTGGAAATAGAACTGATAGACCTGCGGGCCGGCATGGGCGCGGCGGACCTCCTCGAGACTGACCGTGCCGAGCGACGACACCCCGAACATCGTGCCGTATCTGGCCGCCGCCGCCGCGACGGCGCGCTCGCCCTGATGGTGAAACAGGCGCTGCAGCGCGGTCGGCGAGCAGTAGAACGGCACCGCGAGTTTCTGCCCCATCACCGTGGTCGACAGGTCGACGTCGGCGACGCCGCGCAGAATATGGGGCACGAGATCGCACGCCTTGAAGGCGGCGGTGTTGCGGCGGTAGGTGACCTCGTCCTCGGCGGCGCCGTCGATGTAGTTGAAGATGGGGCCGGGCAGCCGGCGCTGCGCGAGGCGGCGGAAATCATGGAAATTGTGGCACTGCGTCAGGCGCACGCTTGCCTCCCCGGCTGTCGAGCGACGATCGACCACGGCGACGACCGGCGGCTCCTGGACCTATTGCTGTATCCATTGAACCGCGTGGTAAAAAGATTTTACCATGACGTCAATCCTCTTGATCGGCCCAGCATCTGGGTTGCAGAAAGCGGGCGCACGACGACGGCAAGGAATGGCTTGCGAGGAGACGGACACGAGCGTGATCAACACCGTACGGACACCAAAGGTCGCCCAGGCGATCGCCGACCATATCGAGAAGCTCATTCTCGAAGGCACGTTGCGGCCGAACGAACGGCTCGCCCCGGAGCGTGAGCTTGCGGACAAGCTGCAGATCTCGCGGCCATCGCTGCGCGACGCGCTCGGCCTGCTGGTCGAGCGCGGGCTGCTCGTCAGTGACCGTTCCGGCACGCGGGTCGCCCAGTTCCTGTCACCGCTGCTGCAGCCGCTCGCGAGCCTGCTCGAGGACAAGCCGCGCGTCACCGCCGACTACTTCGAATTCCGCCGCATCCAGGAGGCCCACGCCGCCCGCCTCGCCGCCGAGCGCGCCACCGACGTCGATCGCGCCGCCATCCGCGACTGCATCGGGCGGATGAAGCGCGCGCACGGCCTGAAGGACCCGACCCGGGAAGGCGAGGCCGACGTCGAGCTCCACCTCCTGATCTACGAGGCGAGCCACAATGTGGTGCTGCTGCATGTCATGCGCGCCCTTGCCGACCTGCTGCGCAGCAACATCTTCTACAGCCGCAGCCAGCTCTACCTGCGCGAGGGCGTGCGCGAGCGCCTGCTCGAACAGCACATCGCGCTGGCAGAGGCCGTCGTCGCCGGCCGCGCGGCGGATGCCGAGGCGCGGGCGAGCGAACATGTGCGCTTCACGTTCGAGACCGTGGAGGATATCCAGCGCGACAGCCAGCGGCTTCAAACCTCGCTGAGCCGCATCGCGCGCAAAAGCCTGCTGGCCAAATGACGCGCGGCGCCGCGGGTGACCGCGACGCCGCCATCGGGACATGAATCATCCCGTTCGAAACATCCCTCCCCGAGAAAAAGCACTACTGCCTGGTCTATCCGGTAGGAAAGCACGGCTCCTCGCCATTGGGCATCTTCAGCGCGTGGCTCGAAAACACTGTCAAAACCTGTGTCGTGAATCGGCAAGAGCGCGCGCAGGGGTAGCGCGGCGAGGCCACCCATCGCGGCAGCCATCAACGACTGCCTCCGCTCCATGACGAATTCTCGCCAGCGGCGGCCTCCTGAATGCTGTTTTGAACAACCACGAGCGACGTCGCATCCCGGCTCCGACAGCACTCAATTGAGACGAAGCAGGATAAAAACCCGATAATTTCGTCTTAGACTTTCAGCCTCCCTCGACTGATGGTCCTTTCCCTCGGCTCGTCCATCGCAGCACAGATGAGGGCCACTGATGAGGGAAACCAATTATGAAACATCTGCTTGTTGCGACCCTTGCGGTCGGGATCGCATTGGTGACAGCCAGCCACGCCGAACAGCCTGACAGACTGCGCGGCGCTCGCGCTGACAAAACAGTTCGGAATACGAATGCATCCATGGGAAGCGGTGACGATTTTGTCGGCAGCAACGCAAACTCGATGAGCGGCCGCAACAGCGCGAACGAAAACCCAAATGGACGCACCGGAGGGTGAGTGGGGTCGATTTGGCCTAACGCCTGCCACAATCCATGTCCGGGCGACAGCCGTTAACGATGGCCAGCCCGGAGGGCCCCGCCGGCCGCCACCTGCGGGGCTCGAGCAACAGCTGCGGCGGGCTGCATGAGAGCCTGCTGGCTTGCAGAATCCGTACCGCCCCGAGGCTCTACCTCACCATTTCCCAGAGAGCTTCGATCATCGGCGGAGAATGACCGCGCCGCCGAGCGAGCAGGTAGTGAATCCGAGCAGAACCGAGGGTTTTGCGGACAATCCCCGACCTATTGATATTCTGCTTCATATTCAGCGAATCAAAATACGACACGATCAATTGCCCTGAGGCACGTACCTGATCGAACAGATCGTCACTCGGCTCGGATACCTCCAGCAACTTGGCGCCAGCAACCTGAAGCGGCATGTAGAGATGATCGAAGAGGACGGGATGCGCGCGCCTGGGAAAGGTGGCTATCGTTTGCCCGGCAAGATGGGCCGGTTGAAGCACCTTCAGCCGCGCCACGGGGTTGTTCTTTGAGGTGAGAAGGCTGAGATTCGAACGACCGATGGAAACCGACTCGATGTCAACCTCCTCGATCGGGCCCGCGATAAAGGCGACATCAAGCTCTCCTGCACGTAAACGTTTCAATAACGACGGCGTCCATCCGATATCCAGTTCGACATCCAGATCGCCCTTGCCCGCCAGGAAACGTTCGATGATCTCCTTCCTCTTCTGAAAGAGAGCGCCATGGAGGCTCGATCCCACACGCAACCGGCGCCCTTCCTGCTTGCGAAGCCGCTCCGCCAGAACCTGCGCCGACTGGATGGATGCCAGCACGCCACGAGCCGCCTTCAGGAACTCCTGCCCCTGATCCGTCAACGAAACGTTTCTCGTATTCCTGGAGAAAAGCGAAAATCCGATCTGATCCTCGAGCTTTCGCAACCGCGCGGACAACCAGGGCTGAGCTACTCCGAGACGAACAGCCGCCCTGGTGAATGACGCCTCCTCCGCGATGACGGCGAACTGCGCGATGAGTCGAGGATCGATAATCAATAGTGCATCCATTCAATAGAATGACGAACATCATTTCACAACCGGTCAAGCCATACCGTGCCGCGAACGCCGCCCTTATCTGTGCACGGACATGAACGGAAGCAAGGGAATAGCCGCCGACCGCCGCTGAGATTCTGCAGGTGATGAAAGCATGCCTCTCTTGAAAGACGAAATGCCGCGCGGGACGCGCGCGTTTTGGCAGCATCTCCCGTTTTGATGGAATGCACATTCCGTGACGGCCACCAGACGAGAAAGCTGTACTCCTAGTCGAATATCGTCCTAATCACGATCAAGTTCATATTGGACGCGCGACTATTTCAAACACAGGGTCTCCACACGCGGTGCATTCGGTCATCCGACGACACGATCGCGCTTTGAAGCGAGATCGAAGCGGACGTCCGGGCAACCGTCGATCTGGGGCTCCGTCGGCTGAAACGCCATCGCACATTGCATGGGCGAGGCGCTTTGCAAAAACGTAGCCAGTAACGATGACCCCGCGCGCCAACGGCGCCCAGGGTCACATACGCGATATTGGGGGCTAGAATGAATGTCTTGAAGTATGCAGCGCTCACGACGGCGGCTGGTTTCTTTGCTGTTGGTAATGCCGACGCCGCCGATCTTCCCGTCAAGGCCAAAGCAGTGGAGTACGTCAAGGTCTGCTCGCTGTACGGTGCCGGCTTTTACTATATTCCCGGAACCGACACCTGCATCCGCATTGGCGGGTACGTCCGGGTGGCGACTTCCATCAACGCCGGCACGTTCGACCTGCCATACTGGCAGGGCGGCGCGAATGGCGCCGGATCATACAACAAGGACTATTTCTCGACCCGCTCGCGCCTGGGTCTCTTCGTCGATACGCGCACCGAGACCGAGTATGGTATTCTCCGCACCTATGCGAACATATTGTTCGATTGGTCACGCGGACGCGAGAACATCTCGGGCGGGTTCGTCGAGAATGACTTCCTGTTCATCCAGTTTGCCGGCTTTACCTTCGGCAAAGCCGTGTCGCAGTTTGATCCTCAATGGGCACTTGCAAAGCCCTATATCGGAGGAACCGGCTTCATCTCCGGATCGAACAACTCGACCGGCATCGACCAGTTGGCCTATACAGCGACTTTCGGCAACGGAGTCTCGGCGACCATCTCGCTCGAGGATGCACAGCCGTATCGATCTGCCGGCGTGATCAACACGTCGTCCGCGTTGTTGGGGCCCTTTGGGGCCGCCACGGTCACATACGGCACCACCGGCAACACGTTCACTGGCAATGCTCAGGGCGGGGACCACGTTCCCGATATTGTCGGCAACCTCCGGATCGATCAATCATGGGGATCTCTGCACCTGGGTGCCGCGGCTCATGAAGTCCATGGAACTTACTACACCTCTTCCGACAGCACGACAGGCCATCCCGATTCGACGTGGGGCTACGCCGTCACCGGCGCATTCGAGCTCAAGAACCTGCCGACCGGCGTTGGCGACAGCCTGAAAGTGGTTGGCACCTTCGCCAATGGAGCCGCGAAGTACGCCTTTGGCGGGACATTCGACACGGCAGGCGCAGGTCGCTTCGCGGTCGCGAATGGCGGCAGCCTCGCTTTTGGTTATGTCCTTGATGGTGTGTATTCGGGCCTGAGCGCGGCGAGCGGTTCATCGATCGCAAAGAGCGACGCATGGAACGTCAGCGCCTTCTACGAACATTACTGGACGCCCGCATGGCGAACCTCCGTATTCGGCTCTTACAGCCATATCGCGTACGGCTCGGTTGGCAACAGTTTGCTGCTGGCCGCGGCAAATTCCGGCCTGCTCACGACGGGTACAACGACCGCGACCGGCAACTTCGATCTGGGTTTCGTTCAGGTCGGCACGCGCACAGCCTGGACTCCCGTCAAAGACCTGACCGTTGGAGCTGAATTCCAATACACACGGTTGGAGCAACACCTGAACGGCACCTTCACCAGCGCGGGCGCGAGCATTCCGGGCTACGCGCCCAGTTCGAAACTGCAACTGCAGAATCAGAATTTCTATACCGGCACAGTCGAGATTCTGCGCAGCTTCTGATCCTCGATGGACTGAAAGGAGACACCGCAAACCATACTTCCTTTTGTCGACCTCCACGGATCTCCGGTGATGCCCCACCGGAGATCCCACCGCGGGTTTGCTCTTATATTCCTCGATAGCGGTCGCCGGGTTGGCTCTGCGTCCCAGTCGCCATCTCCCCAGCCGTTGTTGTTCTGCGATCCAATGCAGCCGTTAAGTGAGAGCCTGGACTCCATCTTCAACGCCATCGCAAATCCTGTTCGCCGTGCAATCCTTGCGCGGCTGGCCGAAGGCGAAACAAATGTCGGCATTCTGGCCGAGCCATTCGACATGTCGGGACCTGCCGTTTCCCGGCACATCAGGATTCTGCGGGACGCAGCACTCGTCTCGAGTGAACGCCGTGGCAAGAAAAGGTTCTGGCGCTTGAACCGCGAGACACTGGCCCTCGCACAGGAATGGCTCGACCTCGACCGCCGCTTCTGAGCGTACACCGCATTGCGATTTCAACCCAAGTTGACACCGAAGCCTCGAGAGTACCGCAGCGCCGTCAGGCTCGAACGCCGCGCCGTCCCGTGTCGCCATGATGATTCCGGGGCGCCTTCTCAGGCCATTTGCTCGCGCTCATTCGGCTGGAGCCGCATTGACCGCGGAAGCGGAATTGGTCCCATGCCCGCTCACTTGAGATCCCGCGTGCGGATCCATGGTGCAGCTGACCACCGGAGCAAACATGGACACGAGAGCGACCGCGAGAAATGCCACGGAAAAATCCATCAGCTGCGGCTGGTCGTGTCCCAAGATCCTGCCGGACAGTGCCATTGCCATCGCGGAAAAGGCGACACCGAGCGCCAGAGAAAGCTGCTGGAAAGTTGTATAGAAACTTGTCGCCGCGCTCATCGTGTCGCTGCGCACATCAGCGTAAGCGATCGTATTGTACGAGATGAACTGCAACGATTGGCAGAAGCCTTGCACGAACAGGATGGCATAGATCGCGGCGATCGGCCAGCTCGGCCGGAATGCAGCGCACGCCCCCAAAAGCAGGGTGGCTCCAAATCCGACCCAGACGAGCACATTCCTGAACCCGATCTGGCGCAAGAACCATGGCGCCATCGCCCGCATGAACAGCGACCCGGCCGAATTTGCAAACGTGACAAGGCCACTCTGGGCGGCGGACAATCCAAACCCGAGCTGCAGCATCATCGGCAAGAGAAAGGGCATGGCTCCCACTGAAATGCGGGATAGCGTACCACTGACGACCGATGTCCGGAACGTCGCGATCCTCATCAGCCGGAAGTCGAGGATCGGAGCGTGAGATCGCCAGGCATGGGCCCCATATAACAGCGCAGCTGCCGCGCCAGTGGCAAGGATCACGCCCACGGATACGAGGGAGCCTATACCGCGACCGACCAGCTCGAAGCTGCTCATGAAACACGTCAGTGCAACGCCCGAAAGAATGATGCCCCTGAAGTCGAAGGTCGTTCCCTCGGCCTCGCGAAACTCTTCGATGTAGCGGCTGGCGAGGACCATTCCGACGAGGCCGATGGGAATGTTGATATAGAAGATCCATCGCCAGTCGAGATAGGTGATGATCATGCCGCCGACCGGCGGCCCCAGGATCGGACCGAGGGTTGCAGGCACCAAGACCCATGCCATTGCGGCGACCAGATCCTTTTTCGGAACGGCGCGAAGCAAGACAAGGCGCCCGACCGGCATCATGAGCGCGCCGCCAATCCCCTGGACGATGCGCGCCGCAACGAGAAATGTGAGTGATGGAGCGAGCCCGCACAGGAGCGAGCCGATCGTGAAGATTGCAATTGCGGCACGAAAAACGGTTCTGGAGCCGAACCGGTCGGCGACCTTGCCACTGACCGGGATCAGCACGGCCAGGCTGAGCAGATAGGCCGTCAACGCGACGTTCATGTACAGAGGATCGACATGGAACGAACGCGACATCGTCGGCAGGGCTGTGGCCAGCACCGTTCCGTCGAGCTGCTCCATGAACATCGCACTGGCGATAATGAGCGCAATCGTGCGTGGCTTCCCCCGTCCCGCGTGAACGGCGTGAGCGCTCGATTGTGCGGGAGGTATCGGCGGTTCGGACATTGATGCGGTTATGTGCCGTGTCAGGGTCCAATGGGAAGCTTCATTTGCTCATGCCCGACTTGCGAGTATTGCGCGCCTGCCATCACTGGCGCTGCACATGATGCCTTGGGGCCCGGGGCGCCCCGTGCCCACGCGGACAAATCATTTCATGTTTGCAACAAGACTCAGAACGTCCTGCTTCACCGCTCGGCTCCTGAAAGCCAATTCCTCCACCGGATAGATTTGGGATGCTGGCGCCTCCAGAACATGCCACCATAAAGGCTAACCTGGCACAGGAAATTGTGCTGATCGAGACGGCAGGTTATCAAAGATCTGCCATATCGCAGATCGCAACAGCCCCCATCACTCGCACGTCTTCTGAGCGGCCGCCCTCATGATCAGCAAGCCCGAATTTCTTTGGTACATCCCCAACGATGTGAAAGCCGGCCACCGTGGCGACACCGCGGTCGACGACCACAACAGCCTGGAGACATTGACCACGCACGCGAGGGCCCTGGAGGAGCATGGCTGGTCGGGCGCACTGATCGGTACGGGGTGGGGACGGCCGGACACCTTCACCGTCGCAGCCGCGCTGGCGGCGAGGACGACGACCTTCGAGCCGCTGATCGCGATCCGTCCCGGCTACTGGCAGCCCGCTCATTTCGCTTCGGCTGCGGCTACTCTGGATCAACTGACGGGCGGCCGGGTGCGCATCAATATCGTGTCCGGAAAGGATCATCTGGCCGCCTACGGGGACAGCGAGGGGGACCAGGACCAACGATATGCCCGCACCAAGGAATTCATGCGCCTCGTTCGCAGGCTGTGGACAGAGGTGGACGTCACATACCCCGGTGAATATTTCCAGGTGACCGGATCGACGGCGGCACCCCGCATCAAGCCGCGCGGCGACCGTCGATATCCCAAGCTCTATTTCGGCGGAGCTTCGGAGCCGGCCGAACGGGTCGCCGCCACCGAAGCCGATGTCCAGCTGTTCTGGGGAGAACCGCTCGACGGCGTGCGGGAGCGCATCGAGCGGCTCAAAGCATTGAGCAGCAGGCTGGATCGTGACCTGCCGCCGCTCGAGTTCGGGCTGCGGATCACGACGCTGGTCCGCGACACCACCGAACAGGCCTGGGCCGATGCCGAGGCCAAGGTCGCTGAAATGGCGAAGAGCAACGGCGCAGGCTGGCACGACCACAGGGGAGCGGTTGCGGTCGGGCAGCGGCGGCTGCTCGACCTCCATACGCGCGGCGATGTGCTCGACGACAACCTCTATACCGCTCCCGGCAGGTTCGGCGGCGGCGGCGCCGGAACCACCTGGCTGGTTGGCTCTGCACAGGACGTCGCGCGCTCGCTCCGCAAATATCAGGCTCTCGGCATCACCCAGTTCGTGCTGTCCGACACGCCATATTTGTCGGAAATCAAGCGGCAGGGCGATCTGCTGCTTCCATTGCTGCGCGATTGAGGCCCGTGGCCCGCGGCGTCGAAGAACGCCCAGCTCGCGCTTCATCACCTACCATTGGTATTTGACGCCGCCCTGACCCGCGTCGCTGCGCGTAACGTTCGAGAATTCGCCCTCGAAAGTTGCCGTGGCGAACCACCCATTTAACCAGTGCATTTGTCGGTGCGAAGGCCGAGCTCGCTGCGCGTGTCCGTGACGCTTCCTGCGCCTGAAGCGCTGCCCTATCTGCGCCCGATCGAGCCGACAGCGGAGCAAATCTATAGCGTTTTCGAGCCAAGCATGCCTCCGGACTTGATCCGGGGGCGGCACTGTTCGCGCCAGGAAAGCGAGGTACATCAATAAGCGTGCGTTCGTGTTTCCTTCAACAGCGAACGCGCTCCAGGCCTGCACTTGCTGTGGTCATGCTGGCGCGAGCACAGGAGGTCTCCACCATCTCCCCGCAGGTTCATGCAGGGCGCGCTGGCAGCCATTATCATCAAAGCCCCAACACGTTTCGGTGGGTGAAACGCTGGTCAGGCTGAATGGTGAGCGGGAGAAAAGGCAAAAATGCCAAAGAAACCATGGTCGGAGTGGTAGGATTTGAACCTACGACCCCTGCGTCCCGAACGCAGTGCTCTACCGGGCTGAGCCACACTCCGACTAGGAGGCGGCGTTATAGCCAAGGGTTTCGCAGACCGCAAGAACTGCTATTGAAGAAAAATCTTCAGCGAAAACACTTCCGTAATGCCGAAACCGACCACCGAGACGCTGCCCGCGGGGCCCAATTCACAGGAAAAAGCCGCCGAAACCCTGGTCCGGGGCGGCCTGGTGGCATTTCCGACCGAGACCGTCTACGGCCTCGGGGCCGATGCCACCAATCCGGAGGCCATCGCCCGGCTGTATGCGGCCAAGGGGCGCCCCTCGTTCAACCCCCTGATCGCCCATGTGGCGGATCTCGCGGCGGCCCGAAAGCTCGCCCGATTCGATGCCCGCAGCCTGGAACTCGCAGAAAAATTCTGGCCGGGGCCGCTAACCCTGGTGCTGCCGAAGACCGACGACTGCCCGGTGGCCGATCTCGCCACCGCAGGCCTCGACACCGTGGCGATTCGCATCCCCGCCCACCCGGTGGCGCATGGCATCCTGGCCGCGCTCGGCCGCCCGGTCGCCGCGCCTTCGGCCAACCTCTCCGGCCATGTCTCGCCGACCACCGCCGCCCATGTCGCAAGCGATCTGAGCGGCCGAATCGAGCTGATCATCGACGGCGGACCGGTCATGGTCGGCGTCGAATCGACCATCGTCGCCTGTCTCGCAGCCCCGACCCTGCTCCGCCCGGGCGGCGTGCCGCGCGAGGCGATCGAGGCCGCGCTCGGCATGCGGCTCGCTGACGCCGGCCCGGAGGCTCATGGCAGCGCGGATGGCCCCCGGCCGCTCGCACCGGGCATGCTGACCTCCCATTATGCCCCCCGCACCCGCGTGCGCCTCGACGCCGAGACCCTGGCCCCTGGCGAGGCCTTGCTCGCGTTCGGCACCGTCGCTATCCCAGGCGCGGATCAGGCCGCCGCGACCCTCAATCTCTCGCCCGCCGGCGACCTCGTCGAGGCCGCCGCCCACCTGTTCGGTCACCTGCGCACGCTGGACCGCGCCGGCGCCACCGGTATCGCCGTGATGCCCATTCCCCACGACGGCCTCGGGGAAGCCATCAACGACCGGCTGCGCCGCGCCGCCGCGCCGCAGGACTGACGCCGCCCGATTTCCAAGGAGCTGACATGAGCACCACCGACCGGCCCGCCCCGACGCTGTCGCCCGACCTGATCGCGCGCTTCGCCGCGATCGTCGGCGAGCGTTATGCCGTCACCGACCGCAACGACATCGCCCCCTACCTCGTGGAAGAGCGCAACCTCTACCAGGGCCGCTCGCAGCTCGTGCTGCGCCCAGGCTCGACCGCGGAGGTCGCCGCCATCTGCAAGCTCGCCACCGAGACCCGCACCGCGCTGGTGCCGCAAGGCGGCAACACCGGCCTCGTCGGCGGCCAGACGCCGCACAATGGCGAGGTCGTGCTGTCGCTGCGCCGGCTCGACAACATCCGCGACCTTGACCTTGCGTCCAACACCATGACCTGCGAGGCCGGCGTGGTGCTCGCCACCGCCCAGCAGCGCGCCGACGCCGCCGACCGGCTGTTTCCGTTGTCGCTCGGCGCCGAGGGCAGTTGCACCATCGGCGGCAACCTCTCCACCAATGCCGGCGGCACCGCCGCGCTGGCCTATGGCGTGGCGCGCGACCTCGCGCTCGGCGTCGAGGTGGTGCTGGCCGACGGGCGCGTCGTCAATGCGCTGTCCAAGCTCAAGAAGGACAACACCGGTTACGACCTGCGCGACCTGTTCATCGGCGCCGAAGGCACCCTCGGCATCATCACCGCCGCGGTGCTGAAGCTGTTCCCCAAGCCGCGTGCGGTCGAGACCGCGTTCATCGGCCTCGCCTCGCCGGAAGCCGCGCTCAAGCTGCTGACGCTGGCGCGCAGCGAAGCCGCCGGCACGCTGACGAGCTTCGAGCTGATTGCCGAGATCTGCGTCGATTTCTGCGTCCGCCACGGACCTGGTATCCGCGATCCGCTGACCAGCCGTCACCCCTGGTACGTGCTGATGGAAATTTCCTCGCAGCGCGACGATGCCCGTTCGACCATCGAGGCGATCCTCGAGCGCGCCATGGAGGACGGCCTCGTCGACGACGCGGTGATCGCCGCCAATCTCGACCAGCGCCAGGCATTCTGGACCCTACGCGAGGTGATCTCGCCGGTGCAGAAGGCGGAAGGCGGCTCGATCAAGCACGACGTGTCGGTGCCCGTCGCCGCGGTGCCGCAGTTGATCACGGAAGCGAGCGAAGCGGTGGTGAAGCTGATCCCCGGCGCACGCCCCGTGCCGTTCGGCCATCTCGGCGACGGCAATATCCACTACAACGTCACCCAGCCGGCCGGCGCCGACAAGGACGCGTTCCTGACGCGCTGGGAAGAGGTCCACGACACCGTGCACACCATCGTGGCACGGCTCGGCGGCTCGATCTCGGCCGAGCACGGCATCGGCTTCATGAAGCGCGACGAGCTGCCCCACTTCAAGGATCCGGTGGCGCTCAACCTGATGCGCACGCTGAAGGCGACGTTCGACCCGCTCAACATCCTCAATCCCGGCAAGGTGGTGTGAGCCAGCCTGCGCCGTCGCCCGCTGAAGGATCTGCCGACATGAGCATCGCCGACCGCATCCGCGTCGAGAACGTCCGCCTGTTGTCGGACAACAAGTACATCCTCAAGACCACCACCTTCGCCTGGCGGCGCTCGAACGGCGAGTGGCAGACCCAGCACCGCGAGACCTATGATCGCGGCAGCGGCGCTGCGCTGTTACCCTACAACCGCGCACGCCGCACCGTGATCCTGACGCGGCAGCTGCGCTATCCCGCCTTCGTCAGCGGCTACGACGACCTGATGATCGAGGTGCCGGCCGGCCTGCTCGACGGCGCGGCGCCGGACGAGCGCATTCGCGCCGAAGCCGAGGAGGAGATCGGCTATCGCATCGTCGACGTGCACAAGGTGTTCGAGGCGTTCATGAGCCCCGGCGCAGTCACCGAGACACTGCACTTCTTCGTCGCCGAGTATGATCCGACCATGAAGATCGGCGATGGCGGCGGCCTCGCCGATGAGGGCGAGGACATCGAGGTGCTGGAGCTGCCGTTCGACGACGCCTTCGCCATGATCGCCGACCGCCGCATCGTCGACGCGAAAACCATCATGCTGCTGCAGCACGCGGCGCTGCGGATCTTTGGCTGACGGGATAGGCCGTCATTCCGGGGCGCACGCGGCAATGGCCTGAGCACACCGCTGCTGGTGAAGGCTGATCTCCTCATGGTGAGGAGAAAGGCGCGTTGTTGCGCCTAGAACAACGAGCCCTGGCCATCGTCGACGGCCTTCACCCGCGGCGCGCGCGGCGGCTTCTTCGCCTCCGCAGCCGCGCGTTCGACCGCGGCCTGCTCTTCAGTGAGCGGCAGGATGAGCTGCGGGGTGTCTTTGGCGACATGGTTCACCGCGGTCGACACCTCATGCCAGACCAGCGCGCCGGCACGCGGCGGCACCATCAGGCCCGTCACCGCATCGACATTGAAGGCAGCGCAGTCGAGCCAGCGCTCGAAATGCTCCGGCGCGATGGTCACCGGCACGCGGTGATGCAGCACCGCCATCTCCGGCGCCGCCGCGGTGGTGACGATCGCCACCGTATCGACCTCCTCGCCGTTCGGCCCGACCCACGTTTCCGCGAGCCCGGCGAACGCCATCGGGCCGCCGTCGCGCGGGTGGATGTAGAACGGGCGCTTGCGACCACCGCGCTCCTGCCACTCGTAGTAGCCATCCGCCGGCAGCAGGCAGCGCCGCCGCTTGATGGCGTTCTTGAACGCCGGCTTGTCGCGGACGGTCTCGGACCGGGCGTTGATGACAAGCGCGAACGCGCGCGGGTCCTTGACCCATGCAGGCATGAATGCCCAGCGCATCAGGAGAAAATGGCGCGCGCCCATCTCGTGCAGCACGACGGGCACCGGCTGGGTCGGCGCGATATTGTAGCGCGCGGGCATGTTGGGCTGCTCGCCATAGGCAAACAGCTGGCGCAGGGCGTCAGGCGCCGTCAGAAGGACGTAGCGGCCGCACATTTCCTCATCCTGATACCATCATATTCAGGCCCTCTTAACCCTGCCCGCCTAACACTTGCCCAGATGACCTCGCCGGCGCCGAAGATATCCCCGATTGATGCTGCCGCTCGCGGTGAGGCGACGGCGCTCGGTGCCGCACGCGCAGCCGAGCTGCGCGCTGCCAACATCAACCCTCGCACCGGGCTTGCCACCGATTACCTGAATCACTTCAATGAAGCCATCATGCTGCTGGAGATGATTCCGGACCTGCCGGACTGCGCCGACGACTTCCTGAGCTGGGAGCCGCTGTCCTACGCCGAGCACTTCCGAGCCTCCAACTTCAAGGCTCGCGATCTCGCCATCCAGGCCTATGACGAAGCGGATCCGGCGATCCGCGGCGAATTCGATGGCATCACCACCACCATGACCTCGATCCTCACTGCGGTCGGCGATGCCATGCGCAAGGTGCGCCACGACAACAGCCGGGCGCAGCTCGCCATCCAGGCGACCGGCTGGGTCAAACCGCTGGTGGCGCATGCGGGCGGCATCATCAACGGCGCCGACGACGAAGCCGACGTCGACCGCATCATGACGGCCTGATGAGCTCCGCTTCACCCACGCCGATCCGGCCGCAACTCGCGGTCAGCGCCTCGATCTTCCGCGATGACCGGATCCTGCTGGTGCGCCGCGCCCGACAGCCCGGCAAGGGCGTCTACACCCTGCCCGGCGGGCGGGTCGAATTCGGCGAAACCCTGGTCGAGGCCATCTCCCGCGAGGTCCGGGAAGAGACCAGCCTCGCGATCGACGTGGTCGGGTTCGCCGGCTGGCGCGAGGTGGTCCCGAACCCGGCACTCGGCGTCACCGGCCATTTCGTCATCCTGTCGTTCGCCACCCGCTGGGTGTCCGGCGAGGTCATGCTGAACGATGAACTCGACGACGCCCGCTGGCTCGCGCCTGACGCGATCGGCCCGTTGCGCACCACCGAGGGGCTTGCCGAGATCATCCGCGCCGCACAGGCGCGGCTCGCGGGCAGAACCGGCGCTCTCTGATTCGGACCCCCGGGGAGCGAACAGGACCCCGCCCGCCTTGCGTCCGGCACCCCGAACGGGCATATCCCGCCGGCATGCCCAGGCTCCTTGCTGCCGCCCTCCTGATGGCCCTCACCCTCGCCGGCCCGACCGCCGTGCGGGCGCAGGATGCGGCCGCCCCGTTCGACGCCGACCTGCAACGATTCGCCGAGATTCTCGGCACGCTGCACTACCTGCGCGCGATCTGCGGCAGCAATGAAGGCATGAAGTGGCGCAACGAGATGCAGGCCCTGGCGGACGCCGAAACCCCGTCCGGCGAGCGGCGCACCCGCATGATCGCGAGCTTCAACCGCGGTTATCACAGCTTCCAGCAGACCTACCGCAGCTGCACCCCGGCCGCCCAGCTCGCCATCCGCCGCTATCTCGAGGAAGGCTCGAAGATTTCCCGTGACCTCACGGCACGCTACGCCAACTAGCCTCAGGCGATCCGGCGGCTGGTTCCGGAACCAACATCCCCGAGCACGGCCATTAACCTTTCCTAAAGAACTCACCTAGGCCTTCCTGCGGCCCGTGCTAAAGCTTTGGGCATAGCCGACGCGCTCCACCGGGGAGCGTGCCACGCAGGTTGTTTTATTCCATGAGCCATTTGCCGTCTTTCACGACTGCCCGCGACCCGCTGCCCGACCATGAGCAGAAGCAGGCTGCACTCAGCTACCTCAACGAAGCCTGGGCGGAAGCACGGCACGACGGCATCGACGGCGACTGCCTGGCGCAGGCCAGCCTGTTCGCCGCTTTCGCCGAGCTGGTCAGCACCTATGGCGAGGATGCGGTGGCCAAGTTCGTCGAGGGCCTGCCCGGCCGCATCCGCAACGGCGAGTTCTCCATCATCGGCGCGCGGCAGTAGGTCGGCAGCTTCCGACGGCGCTCGCCGAAGCAAACGGCCGTCTCGGAACGACAAGCCGTTCGAAAGGCGCGTTCCCTCCGGCCTCCTGCCTCATGGTGAGGAGACGCGTCAGCGTCGTCTCGAACCATGACGCCACGGCGCGGCGGCGATCCGCGCCTCATCATTCGAGACGCCCGCAATCGGCCGCGAGCGCCCGCATGCTGCGACGAAGGCATCGACCGCCTGCACGGCGGCCGGAAACGCCGCCGCACCGCAGGGGGCCGCCCTACGGCTTCAGCGTCTCCAGGAAGCGCACCGCCTCGCCTTGCGACGGCGTCGTCACCTCGCCGTCCCACATCACGCGGCGGCCGCGCACGAAGGTGCCGACCGGCCAGCCGGTAACGCGCACGCCGTCATAGGGCGTCCAGCCGGCGCGCGAGGCGATCCAGCGGTTGGTGATGGTCTCGCTGCGCTTGAGGTCGACGATCGTGAAGTCGGCGTCGTAGCCGGCCGCGATGCGCCCCTTGCAGGCGATGTTGTAGAGCCGTGCCGGACCCGCGCTGGTGAGATCGACGAAGCGCGCGAGGGACAGCCGTCCGGCGTTGACGTGGTCCAGCATGATCGGCACCAGCGTCTGCACGCCGGTCATGCCCGAGGGCGACGCGGGATAGGTCTTGTTCTTTTCCTCAAGGGTGTGCGGCGCGTGGTCGGAGCCGAGCACGTCGATGATGCCCTGCTCGATGCCGTACCAGATGACGTCGCGGTGGCTGGCGTCGCGCACCGGCGGGTTCATCTGCGCCAGCGTGCCGAGCCGCTCGTAGCACTCGGGCGCGGCCAGCGTCAGGTGATGCGGCGTCGCCTCGGCCGAGGCAACATCCTTGTGGTCACGCAGGAAGAGGATTTCTTCCTTGGTCGAGATGTGCAGCACATGGATGCGCTTGCCCGCTTCGCGCGCCAGCGCCACGAGGCGCTGGGTCGCCTGCAGCGCGGCGATCTCGTCGCGCCACACCGGATGCGAGCGCGCATCGCCCTCGATGCGCAGGCCCTTGCGCTCGTTGAGGCGATACTCGTCCTCCGCATGGAACGCGGCGCGGCGGCGGATGACCTTGAAGATGCGGCGCAGGCTCTCGTCGTCTTCCACCAGCAGACTGCCGGTCGACGAACCGATGAACACCTTGACGCCGGCGCAGCCCGGCGCGCGCTCCAGCTCGGGCAGATCGGCGACATTGTCACGCGTGCCGCCGATGAAGAAGGCGAAGTCGCAGTGCATGCGATGATGGCCGGCGGCGACCTTGGCGGTGAACGCCTCCTCGGTCACGGTCAGCGGATTGGTGTTCGGCATCTCGAACACGGCGGTGACGCCGCCGAGCACCGCGGCGCGCGAGCCGGTCTCGAGGTCTTCCTTGTGGGTGAGGCCCGGCTCGCGGAAGTGCACCTGAGTGTCCATCACGCCCGGCAGGATGTGCAGGCCGGTGCAGTCGACGGTTTCGCCAGCCTGCGCGGCGTCGAAGCTGCCGATGGCGGCGATGCGGCCGTTCGTCACCGCGACGTCGCGCACGCCCGCGCCGTCCTGGTTGACGACGGTGCCGTTCTTGAGAAGGAGGTCGTAAGTCCTGGTCATCGGTCCTCGCGGGTGGGAAAAGCCGGGCATGACGCCGGGGCGGACGGAAAACGGGTGTCCTGTCCATCGGCTCGCGGATAAGAGCAGTTCCAGGCAGCCCTGCCGCCCGGCGGGCCTTGTCGCGCGCCGTTCGGCGACTTACGTTCCACACCACCATCTGGCAAGCGAATTTCGCACGGAAACCTCATGAAATCAGCGTTTCTCCCCGATCGCGGGGTGATCAAGGTCAGCGGCGACGACGCACGCAGTTTCCTCAACAATCTCGTCACCTCGGACATCGATCAGGTGCGCCCAGGCGTCGCGCGCTTCGGAGCGTTGCTGACGCCGCAGGGCAAGATCGTGGCCGATTTCCTCATCACCGAGGCGCCCGCCGGTCATGGCGGCGGCTTCCTGCTCGACTGCCCGCTGCCGCTCGCGGATGCGCTCGCCACCAAGCTCGGCTTCTACAAGCTGCGCGCCAAGGTCACGGTGGACAACCTCTCCGGCGGTCTCGGCGTGCTCGCGGTGTGGGACGGTGCGCCCGCGACACCGCCCGACCTCGCCTTCCCCGATCCGCGCCTCGAGGCGCTGGGCTGGCGCATCCTGGTGCCGCACGACCTCGCCGAGAAGGCGACGCAACTGATCGGCGCCGAATGGGTTGCGCCCGCCGCCTATGACGCGCACCGCATCGCCTGCGGCGTGCCGCGCGGCGGCGCCGACTTCGCCTATGGCGACGCCTTCCCGCACGAGACCAACATGGACCGCCTGCACGGCGTCGACTTCGACAAGGGCTGCTACATCGGCCAGGAAGTCGTGTCGCGGATGCAGCACCGCGGCACGGCGCGCACCCGCACCGTGCGGCTCGTGCTCGACCAGGCCGCACCCGCGCCCGGCACCAGCATCACGGCCGGCGACAAGCCGGTCGGCACGCTGGGATCGGCCGCAGGGGGCAAGGCGCTGGCGCTGCTGCGCACGGACCGCGTGAGCGAAGCGCTCGACGCCGGCCTGTCGCTCACTGCCGACGGCGCCGAAGTCCGGATCGCCGTTCCCGAGGATATCCGCACGCCCACCAAGGCGGTGTCGGCATGAGTGGCAAGCAGCACGCCGACGGCCTGATGCGCTGCACCTGGCCGGGCGAGGATCCGCTCTATGTCGCCTATCACGACGAGGAATGGGGCGTGCCGGAATACGACGACCGCGCGCTGTTCGAGAAGCTGATTCTCGACGGCTTCCAGGCCGGCCTGTCGTGGATCACCATCCTGCGCAAGCGCGACAACTTCCGCAACGCGTTCGACGGCTTCGACCCCTACAAGATCGCGCGCTATGACGCGAAGAAGGTCGAAGCGCTGATGAACGACGCCGGCATCGTGCGCAACCGCGCCAAGATCGAGGGAACGGTCGCAGGCGCCAAGGCCTACATCAAGATCATGGAGGACGGTCCGGGCTTCGCCAAGCTGCTGTGGAGCTTCGTCGGTGACAAGCCGCTGGTGAACACCTTCAAGACCACCAAGAGCGTGCCGGCGTCGACGCCGGTCTCGGTTGCCATCTCCAAGGAGCTGGCGTCGCGCGGCTTCAAGTTCGTCGGCCCGACCATCGTCTACGCCTTCATGCAGGCCACCGGCATGGTCAACGACCATCTGGCGAGCTGCCATCGCCATGCCACCTGCGGCAAGGCCAAGCGCCCGAAGACGCTGAAGATCCCCCGCAAACCCGCCGCCCGCGCATGACGGGCGACGGGATCGTGGCTGGTGCGCGCTGAAGCCCTTGCGCGTACCTACTTCGCCTTGATGAGGCAGTTGAGGATCATGCTTGGCTGCACGGTCGACGACGTGACCTGGACGTTGTGGTTATGCTCCTTCGGCGTGTAATCGAACGCGTCCCCCGCTTCGAGATCCCCGGCGGAGCTCCCATGCATGCGCTGGGTGCTGGACGCCCCGCTGGTGGTCGCAGTCGCTAACGACGTCGCCTTGCCGACCGGCGTCGCAAGACCATGGTTGAGATCATCGGTGCCGCCAACCGCGACGGCGGTCCGCCCCCTCATATCGGGAACACGAAACGTCTTGTCCTCGGGCTCCCCGGCGCCATACAGCGTGCTGATGGCCGCGAACAGTTTGGGAAAATCGCTCCGCAGATAGGGCTTGCCGTCGCAGGCCAGCCAGTTCGGTGGGGTGTGGATGCCGGCAGAAAAAACGATGGTTCCGATCAGATCGTCATCAATACTCATCAAAAACTCCTTTTAAAATAAAGCGCACCCTAATCGATTGGGCGGCCTACCCTAGTCGAAGCCCCGCGCAGCCACCGCCAATCACAGCGCGCAAGAGCGGAACTTCTCTCGCAATTACTCCGGTCGCCGCTTGACGGCCTTCGTCATCGCCTCTATAGAACCTGAAGGTTATATAACCATATGGTTCTATAAAATGACCGACCGCCTCTCCGCGACCCTGTCCGCCCTTGCCGATCCCACCCGCCGGGCCATCCTGGCGCGGCTGGCGCTCGGCGAGACGACGGTCACGGAACTGGCCGAACCCTTCAAGATCAGCCAGCCCGCCATTTCCAAGCATCTCAAGGTGCTGGAGCGTGCCGGCCTGATCGCCCGCGGCCGCGAGGCACAGTGGCGCCCCTGCCGGCTCGAGGCCGGGCCGCTGCGCGAGGTCAACGACTGGCTGGCGCACTACCGCCGTTTCTGGGAGCAGAGCCTCGATCGCCTCGACGACTACCTGCGCGAGCTGCAGGCCAGGGAGGACGAAGGTGGACGCAAGACCTGACAAGGCGCTTTCGAGCCGCGCGGGCGAACGCAGCGACTTCGCACTGACGCTGCCCTCGGAGCGCGAGATCCTGATCACCCGCAGCTTCGCCGCACCGCGCGAGCTGGTGTGGGCGGCGATGACCGACGCCGCGCATGTGCGGCGCTGGTGGGGCTGCGCCGACTTCGAGACGATGGTGTGCGAGATCGACCTGCGTGTCGGCGGCCGCTTCCGCTTCGAGATGCGCGGCGCCGACGGCACACGGCATCCGATCACCGGCGTCTATCGCGAGATCGTCCGCCCCGAGCGGCTGGTCCACACCCAGATCTACGACGTGCCAATGCATGCCGACAAGGAAGCCATCGTCACCGTGACTTTCACGGAGGCAGGCGGCCGCACCCGCTATGCCTGCCTGATCACCCATGCCACCCGCGAAGACCGTGACGCCCATGTGGCGGGCGGCATCGAAGGTGGCGTGTCCGCGGCGCTCGACCGCATCGAGCAGTTGCTGCTCCCCCCGAACTGACTGTTTTAAGGCCGCGGGCACCGTTCGCTCCCGCGACCGCTCAGCCTCGTCTCATCATCACCGCCCCTTCCATGGAGTTGACCATGACTGCACCCGTTCAGGCCGTTACGCCTCATCTCGTCATCCGCGGCGCGGCCGACGCCGTCGCGTTCTACAAGAAAGCGCTCGGCGCCACCGAAACAATGCGCGTGCCCGCCGAGGACGGCAAACGCCTGATCCATGTCGAACTGTCGATCCTCGGCATGCGCATCTTCGTGGTCGACGACTTCAGCGACCTGCCCAACTGCCCCGGCGGCGACAAGATCGTCTCCCCGGCGAAGCTCGGCGGAACCTCGGTGGCGATCCATCTCGAGGTCCCCAATTGCGACGAGGCCGTCAAGCGTGCGGCCGACGCCGGCGGCACCGTCCTCACCGCGCCGTTCGACGCGTTCTGGGGCGCACGCTTCGGCCAGGTGATCGACCCGTTCGGCCATGCCTGGAGCTTTGCCCATATGCTGTCGGCACCGCCGCGCTGATCGCGACGACATCATCGCCGTCACAGGATCACGACCATGTCCGTCAATCTCTCGCAAACGCCGCAGACCGGCGAGGATTTCACCATCAGCCGCACCTTCGATGCGCCGCGCGCAGTGGTGTGGAGGGCCCGGGCCGAGGTCGAGCGGATGGTGCAGTGGTGGGGACCGGAGGGCTGCAAGCTGCATGTCGAGTCCCTCGATTTCCGCCCCGGCGGCCTGTTCGTCTACGCCATGGACTTCGATCAGGGCGCGCGGATGTGGGGGCGGTTCGTCTATCACGACATCGTCGCACCTGAACGCCTGGTGTACACGCACGGCTTCTCCAACGCGCAAGGCCAAGCCGCGCGTTCGCCGTTCAGCGAGAACTGGCCGCTCGAGATCCACAACGTGCTGACGCTGACCGAGCAGGACGGCCGCACCCGTCTCGATCTGCGCAGCCGCCCGATCGATCCGACCGACGCGGAGCGTGAGACGTTCAGGACCATGCGCGGCTCGATGACCGAGGGCTCCAACGGCATCTTCGATCGGCTCGCCGCCTATCTCGCTCACGACTGACAGCCGGCTGGAGCCTGGCAAGGCTCCGGCCATTCCCTTTCCTCGTCACCTTGCAAAGGCCTTACCATGTCGACGATTGCGACGACCTCATCTCCATCCGGCGCGCTGCTGTGGACCGGCCGCGTGCTCTCCGGCCTTGTCATCGTGTTTCTGCTGTTCGACGCCACCATCAAGCTGATTCCGCTCGACGTGGTAACCGAGACCTCGCGCCAGCTCGGCATCCCGACCGATCTCAGCCGCACGCTCGGCGTGCTGACGCTGCTGTGCACCGTGCTCTATGCCATTCCGCTGACGTCGGTGCTCGGCGCAGTGCTGATGACCGGTTATCTCGGCGGCGCCATCTACGTCCATGTGCTCAATGGCAGCCCGCTGCTCACCCACACGCTGTTCGGCGTCTATCTCGGCGTCATGATGTGGAGCGGGCTCTACCTGCGCGACCCGCAACTCCGCCTGCTGTTCCCGATCCGACGCTGATCGCTTCACCCGCAAAGGTGCCTGTCATGACCACCCTCGCCATCATCGCCACAACCGTCGCCGTCGTGCTCGTGCTATTCCTGATCTATGCCGCGACGCGGCCCAACACCTTCGCGATCAGCCGCACCGCCAGCATCCAGGCGCCACCGGATAAAATCCAGCCGCTGATCAACGACTTCCATCAGTGGCCGCAATGGTCGCCCTACGAGGCCAAGGACCCCGGCATGCAGCGCACCTTCAGTGGCGCGGCGAGCGGCAAGGGCGCGATCTACGCCTGGGACGGTGACAAGAATGTCGGCACCGGACGGATGGAAATCCTCGACGCCTCGCTGGCGAAAGTTGCGATCAAGCTCGATTTCATCAAGCCGTTCGAAGGCCACAACGTCGCCGAGTTCAGCTTCGAGCCGCGCGGCGAGACCACCACCGTGACCTGGGCGATGCACGGTCCGGTTCCCTATATCGGCAAGATCATGCACCTGCTCATCAACATGGACCGCATGATCGGCCGGGATTTCGAGGCCGGCCTCGCCAACCTGAAAGCCGTCTGCGAGCGATAGCGAAGGACACAATGCCGTCACCAGCCCCGCGCAAGCTTGCGACGCCAATGCCGCAGGGACCGGCGCCGTCCCAGCGTTACGCCGTCGTGTTCTCGTTCTCCGGATTCAAGATCGTCCCCAAGGAGGATGCCATGAACGTCACGCCCTATCTGTTCTTTCCCGGCAACTGCGAAGCCGCATTCAAGTTCTACGAGAAGGCGCTTGGCGCCAAGATCGAGATGATGATGCCGCACGCCGGCAGCCCGGCCGAGGGCCACGTGCCGCCGGACTGGGCCAACAAGGTGATGCATGCCCGCCTCAAGCTCGGTGATCGCTTCCTGATGGCCTCCGATGCCCCGCCGGGACGCCACCGGCAAATGCAGGGCTTCTCGGTGACGCTCGATGTCGATACCCCGGCCGAGGCCGAGCGGGTGTTCAAGGCGCTGTCCGAGAACGGCACGGTGACCATGCCGATCGAGAAGACCTTCTGGGCCGAACGCTTCGGCATGGTGACCGACCAGTTCGGCACGCCCTGGATGATCAACTGCGAGAAGGCGGCCTGACGTCGCTCTCCAGACGGCTGGCGCTCGTGCGCCAGCCGTCTTTGCCACTCCCCATTCCCATCCCCATCACGGACCGTCCTCATGACCATCGCTCCGGACATCAAATCATTGCACCACGACGAGCTGCTGATCATCCGCGTGTTCGATGCGCCGCGCGATCTCGTGTACCGGATGTGGACCGAGGCTCGCCACGCGGTGAACTGGTGGGGACCGCGGCACCATCCCGCCGTCCACATGGAGATGGACGTTCGCCCCGGCGGCAAATGGCGCCACTGCCTGCGCGGCGTCGACGACGGGCGCGAGCTGTGGCACCACGGCACCTTCCGCGAGGTGATGCCGCCGGAGAAGCTGGTGTTCACCCTCGCCTGGGAGGAGGACGGCGAGCGCGGCCAGGAGACGCTGGTCACCATCACCTTCACTGAGGACGGCGAGCGGACGAAAATGGTCTTTCATCACGCGCCGTTCCTGTCGGTCGGCGAACGCGACGGCCATACCGAAGGCTGGGGTAGCGCCTTCGATCGCCTCGCCGAGCATCTGGCCCGACGGGAGCGCGACCGATGACCCCGTCGACCGGCCGCAACGACGTCGCCGAGGTAACGTTGAGCCGTTTTATCGCGGCGCCCCGCGCCCGCGTGTGGCGCGCCTGGACGGAAGCCGAACATCTGATGAAATGGTGGGGACCGAACGGCTTCACCACGCCGGTGTGCGCCATCGATGCCCAGCAAGGCGGCGCCCTGCACATTGTGATGCGTGGCCCCGACGGCGTTGAGTATGCCATGCGGGGCACCTATAGCGACGTCGTCCCACCGTCGCGTCTTGGTTACACTTTCCAGGCATTCGACGCGGACGGCCGTGTCGCGCTCGACGGCCACACATTGGTCACGTTCGCCGACGATCAAGGCGGAACCCAGCTCGTCATCCACAGTCGCGCGACCGCCCTTGTCGCCCACGCCCGCCACATGCTCGACGGCATGGAGCCAGGCTGGACGCAGACCATCGATCGTCTCGCGCGGTTCATGACGGCGCCCTGACCGGGCCGCTGGTCCACAAGGTCTCACTGGAAGTCCGTTTCATGTTTTCGTCCTACACCAAGAACGCCGTCGTGCTCGGCCTGTTGTCATGCGTCGGGCCGTTCGCCATCGACATGTACCTGCCGGCGCTGCCGACCATCGCCGCCGACCTGCATGCCTCGACCGCTGCGACGCAGATGACGCTGATGTCGTTCTTCATCGCCTTCGGCATCTGCCAGCTGGTCTACGGTCCGGTCTCGGACATGGCCGGCCGCAAGCCGCCGCTCTATGTCGGCCTCGTCCTGTTCGTGATCGGCTCGATCGGCTGCGCGTTCGCGCCCGACGTCGGCTGGCTCATCGCCTTCCGCTTCGTGCAGGGCATCGGCGCCGCGTCGGTGATGGTGATCCCGCGCGCCGTGATCCGCGACCTCCACACCGGCATCGAGGCGACCAAGCTGATGGCGCTCGTGATGCTGGTGATCAGCGTGTCGCCAATCCTCGCGCCGCTCGGTGGCAGCGCCCTGATCGTCACCTTCGGCTGGCGCACGGTGTTCTGGGCGGCGTCGATCGCGGCCGTCGTGGCGTTCGTGCTGACTGCGCTGGCCCTGCCGGAAACCCGCCCCGCCAGCGAACGGGTCGAGGTCGGCGTGCGCAGTGTGCTCGGCAGCTTCGGCTACCTGATGCGCCACTTGAATTTCCTCGGCCTGACCTTCATCGGCGGCTTCGGCATGGCCAGCTTCTTCACCTTCCTCGCCGGTTCGTCGTTCGTCTACATCGAGCATTATGGTCTGACTCCGACCGGCTTCAGCCTGGCGTTCTCGGTCAACGCCATCGGCTTCATCGGTGCGTCGCAGTTCGCCGCCCAGCTCGGCCAGCGCTTCGGCATGGGTCGCGTGGTGATCGCCGCGACCTCGGCCTACGCCCTGTTCACCACGGCGCTGCTCGGCCTCAATCTCGGCGGCGTCGACAGCTTGCCGGTGATGATGGCTTTGCTGTTCCTCGGCTTCGCCGCCATGGGCCTCGTCATCCCCGCCACCATGGTGCTGGCGCTGGAGGAGCATGGCCCGATCGCCGGCATGGCGTCGGCACTCGGCGGCACGCTGCAGATGGTGGCCGGCGGGATCATGATCGTAATCCTCTCCCAGGTGTTCGACGGTACGCCCCGCCCGATGATCGCCATCATCGCGCTGTGCGCCATCGCCGCACTGGTGCTGAGCATCGTCACGCTGCGGCGCAGCGCGATCTTCGAACCGCAGCCGGCCGAATAACGACCGATTCCCTGAGCAGATCAGCAAGCGCCGGTCCCGTACCGGCGCTTGGTTTCAGATCCGCATCCTGCGGGTCCCCGCGATCCAGCCCACATAGCTCAGCCACAGCCCGACCGCGGCCATGATGCCGGCCCCGAGGCGTACCCAGGGCGTGGCCTCTACCGCCGAGGCGCCGACCTCGGCTATCACCTGCGGCGCTACCAGCAGCGCAAGACCGCGCAGCAGCAGCACCCAGCCGAGCAGCGAGATCACCACGGCCGCCGCGCTTGACCAGACCTGGTGGTTGGCGATGATAAAGATCCCGAAGAGCAGAACGATCGCGCCCGTGACCCACGCCAGTGCCGCATTGGCGAAGAATGCCGCCAGCAGCACATCCATCTCGGACGCACGGACCGCGACCAGGCCGGCGATGATGGCAAGAAAGGGGCCGACGACCCGTGCAAACGCGCGGGTTCGCCGTCGTGACGCAGCAGTGGCAGGCATCGCAGCCTCTCGACATTGATGAAAACGGTTGCGATTTTCGCGCCGCCGCCGCGCGTGCGCAATGGCTGCCGCACCTGTCCCGGTGCCGGTTTTGCCCCTGATCAAAGCTGGGATCGTCGCGTCAGGAGCGTCGGTCGGCTCTGCTAGCCGCCGCGCAGCGCCTGGGCGCTGAGCTTCCACAGCCCCTTGTCGGAGGTCGAGACGGCGACGGCGCCGGCCTTGACCGCGGCGACGACGCCGGCGCGGTCGCAGACGAAGCCGGAAGCGATGATCGGCGGCATCGCCTTGCGTGACGGCGCCGGGATATGCGGCAGCATCGGCGCCGGCATCAGCTGCACGAGATGCGGCTCGCTCTGCTCGAGCGCGGCGACGCTGCGCGGGAAGGTCGAGCGGTCGGTGACGAACACCTTCTGCACCGCGACGAGCCCGGCCCGCTTGGCGCGCTGCACGGTCGCGACCCTTGTCGAGACCAGCCCCTTGGCGCCGATCTCGGCGAGGTAGTCGACCCCTCCCTTGTCCTGGGAGAGGCCGTCGCAGCTGTCGATGTTGACGATCGGATACTTCTTGGCGGCGGTGAGCGTCTGGATCACAGACTGCAGCCTGCGCAGCTCGAAATTGGCGACGATCGAGATTTCCGCCGCACTGCCGATGAAATCATCGATCAGGTCGGCGCCATACAGCGTCGCAATCACGGGATGCCGCGCGAGGCGCGCAGCCAGGGATTTATCCATACCGCTCCTTAGCGTGAGGGCTCCGTCTTGTCACTCAATCCGAGCTTGCCGGGATTGAGGATGTTCTTGGGATCCAGCGCCCGCTTCACGGTCTCCAGCAGCGGAAATGCGGACCCCAGCGCATCAGCCATATAAGGTGCCCGCAGCAGGCCGACACCGTGGTGGTGGCTGAGCGCCGCGTTGTACTTGATGAGCACCGCATTGGCCGCATCCCAGGCCGCCTTGTACCAGGCGGCGCGCTTGTCGACGGCGACCTCGCCACGCAGCGAGAAGTACAGGCAGGCACCGTCGACATAGGCGTGGGACTGATGGGCGGAGCCGGCGAGCGTGCCCGGCACCGCGTTGATCGCCGCCACGACCTCGTCGTAGATTGCCGGCAGGTCACGCCAGCAGCCTGTCATTTCCAGCGTGTCGGAGACGAAGCCCGGGCTCGGCGTAAAACCTTCCGCGCTCTTGCCGGTGAGATAGCGGGTATCGAGCCAGCGCTCCAGAATGGCGGCGTCGTCGAGCTTGTCGCCGAGCTCGGCGCAGGCCTTCTCGCTGATGGCCATCACCGCGTCGACCATCTCCTTCGGGCCCTCGTCGGCGATCAGCAGCACGTTGCTGTTCGGCAGGCCGAACTGCACGCCGCTCTCCAGCGCGTCATAGAGCCGCAGCGCCGCCGGGTTGGCGCCGCGCTGCATGATCTGGCGGCAAGCCTCGAGGCCAATGGCGAAGGTCTTGAAGCCATAGGCGATGGCGCGGCCGTAGTCCGGCAGGCGGTGCAGGCGCAGCCGCGCCCGCACGATGACGCCGAGCGTACCCTCCGAGCCGATGAACAGCTGCGCCAGGTCGGAGCCCTGCGCCGCGCGGGCATGGCCGCCGACGGTGACGAGGCGGCCGTCGGCCAGCACGACGTCGAGGCCGACCACCATATCCTCGATCTTGCCGTAGCGGGTCGAGAGCTGGCCGGCGCCACGGCAGGCGATCCAGCCGCCGACCGTGCTGATGGCAAACGACGACGGCCAGTGGCCCATGGTCATGCCGTAGTCGCGCTGGATCGTCTCTTCGAAGATGTCGCCGAACAGGCCGGCCTCGACATCGACGATCTGGCTGTCCTTGTCGAAATCGACCAGCCCGTTGAGCTGGCAGAGGTCAAGCACGATGCCGCCACGCAGCGGCAGCGCGGCACCGGTGACGTTGCTGCGGCCGGCCGAAACCGTGACCGGCAGCGACGCGCGGTCGGCGATGCGCATCACCTCCTGCACCTGCGCCACCGTTGACACCTTGACCACCACCGCATTCGGCGTCGCCGGCTTGCCGGCGGTCTCGGTGATCATCGAGCCGGCCCACCAGTCGCGCGTCCAGCCGACGACATCGGCGGTCGCGGTCAGCACCTCGTCGGACGCCTTGCGCAGCGCCGCGACGACGTCGTCGCCCACTGCGATCGGCGCGCGCTGCAGGCCGGCCTCGGTGCCGCCCTCCTTCACCCGCGCGACCCAGCCCGGCGGCGTGTGCGCCCCGACGACGTACTTGCCGCGGTTGTAGCCGCGGCGGATGGCCTCTTTGCTCAGCATATCAGTTGGCTCCCATGAGAACGGATTTTTCCCGCGCGACGCTGGCGACATAGTCGCTCACCTGTTGCGCGACGATCTGGTCGGACAGTCCGAGTTCGGACTTGAGGATGGCGCCGACGCGCACGGCCGCGCGCGCGGAGGCGTCACGCGCCATCAGGCGGGCGCGGGTGCGGCGCGACAGCACGTCGTCGACGCTGCCTGCCATCTCGTGACGAACGGCGTAGATCGCCTCGGCCTCGCTGTAGGCGAGGCCCTCGACGATCGGCGCCGTCAGGGCCGGATCGCCCTGCAGGATGTCGCTGACGAAACGCGCTTCGGTACCGTAGCGTTCGCCGAGATGGGCCTGCAGCCCGCCCGAGGCGACGATCGCCTGGGCGTCGTAGCCGGCGGCGCCGAGCAGATAGGCCTTCTTGGTCCGGCAGCGCGCCGAGCGGCCGACCACTTTCTGGGCGGCGTCAATGGTCTGCTCGGCCATGTGGCGCGAGGTCGTGAGCTTGCCGCCGACGATGGTGATGAGGCCGTCATCGGCGATGTCGATCTTGTGGTTGCGCTTGATCTCCAGCGTCTTGCCGCCGGGCGGCGCGACCAGCGGGCGGCAGCCGGCGATGCTGCCGACGACGTCGTCGGGCGTGAGGTCCGTCTTCAGCGCCGAACGTGCCCCCTCCAGCAGGAAGTCGAGCTCTTCGCGGGTGCACAGCACATCGTCGAGGTCGCCGCGATAGTCTTCGTCCGTGGTGCCGAGATAGGAGACGTTGCCCCAGCGGGTGATGGTGGCGCGACGGCTGCGGCCGGGCACCGGAATGGTGACGGTGCAATCGTTGCGGATCTTGAGCCAGGGGATGGCGACATGGACGCCCTTGGCCGGGCGAATCTCGAGTGTCTTCGCCTCGCCCTTGCGGATGCCGGTCCAGTCGCGCAGCCACACGCCGGTGGCCATCACCACCGCCCCGGCCCGCACGGCGATCTCCCGACCGTCGGCATGGACGACGGCACCGTCCACTTTGCCGTGAGTGTCGCGGGTGATTTCCACCGCCTTCGTATGATTGGCGATCGCCGCGCCATGGAAGGCGGCGGTGCGCGCCAGCGTCAGCGTCAGCCGCGCATCGTCGACGCGGGCGTCGAAGTACATCAGGCCGCCGACGAGATTGTCCTCCCGGAAGGTCGGGCAATGCGACAGCACCTCGGCCTTGCTGAGGCGCTGATGCAGGATGCCCTCGCGCCAGCCGCCGGCAAGATCGTAGGTCCACAGCAGGCTCTCGAACGCCTTCGCCAGGCGCTGGTCGAACACGCCGTCCTTTTTCAGGATCGGGAACAAGAACGGCAGACGCTGCACCAGATGACCGGCATTGCGGCGCAGCCGCTGGCGTTCGAGCAGCGAGTGGCGGACGAGGTCGAGGTTGCCCTGCTCGATGTAACGCAGGCCGCCATGCACCATCTTGGACGACTTCGACGACGTCCCCGAAGCGAAGTCATCCTTCTCCACCAGCGCGACGCGGAAGCCGCGCAGGCTGGCGTCGAGTGCCGCATAGGCGCCGGTGACGCCGCCGCCGATGATCAGGATGTCGAAGCGCTCGGCCGCGAGGCGGTCGAGCTGCTCGCTGCGCACGAACCGCAGCGGCTCGGTCGTAGTCATGGCAGCACGGTCACGGGCGGGCTTTCGGGCAGGAAAGAAACTCATCGTCGCAGGTCTCTCAACTCAATCGGCGCGCGGCATCGCCGCATGCTCCAGTTCCGAACGGACACGGGCGTGCCACAACGCACGCCGCGCAGCCCGCTGGTCGGCGGATATGGTTGGTTCGAATACACGCTCGTCGGCGTGCGCCGCGGTGCCGCGCGGCAGCGCGGTGCCGAACAGGCCGGTGGCGCCGGCGAGGAAGGCGATGCCGCGCAGCGTGGCGCGCGCGGTGTTCGGCTTGCGGCGGATCGGCACGCCGATCAGGTCGGCCTGCATCTGCAGCAGCGGATCGCTCGAGGCGAGCCCACCACCGACGATCAGCTGGGAGACGCCGACCTCCGACACCTCCTCGTCGGCGGATACGCAGCTCGCGACCGAATGGGCGATGCCTTCGAGGATCGCATAGGCGACCTCGGCGCGTGTCGAGGCCATCGAGATGCCGGTCAGCGCGGCACGGGCGTTGGGCTGCATCTGTGGCACGCGCAAGCCGGTGAGCGCCGGCAGGAAGATGACGCCGTTGGCGCTGTTGGCTTCGGCCGCGAAGCGGCTGATCTCGGCGGCGTTCTCGAACCAGCGCAACTTGTCGCAGATCCAGTCGAGCGCCGAGCCGGTGGTGGCGACGAAGGTCTCGACCGCGAACCGCGAGGCGTTGCCGACGCGGCGCGCCACCATGGTGGTGGTACCGGCATAGAGCCCGGCCTTCGGCGGCAGGGCGTCGCCGATCACGAGGTCGACGAAGCTGCCGGTGCCATGGATACACATCGCCTGGCCGCGATCGAGACAGCCAAGGCCGATGGCGCCGGCGTGCTGGTCGCCCATGCTGGCGAGGATCGGCACGTCGATGCCGAGCAGCGCCGGATCGGTGCGGCCGAAATCGCCGGCATCGGCGCGCAGCTCCGGCAGCAGGTCCTGCGGAAAGCCGAGCGCATCGAGCCAACCGCGCTGGTAGCGGTGCTCGGCCAGCACATAGGCGCCGGCCGACGCCGCATTGGTGGATGTCGTGACATAGACGCGCTCGCGCGACAGATGCCACAACAGCCAGGTGTCGACGGTGCCGAAGCCAAGGCGCTTGTCGCGGAACGCCTGCGCCACCGCCGGCGTCTCCTGGATATGGCGCGCCGCCCACAGATAGGGTGAACGCACGCCGCCGGCGCGGCCGACCTCGCGGGCGAGCGTCGCATCCCAAGTGGGCGCGAGGCGGTCGAGCTCGGCGGCGTAGCGGGTGTCCTGCCAGACCATGGCGGGCACGAGGGCCCGCCCGGTCGCGGTGTCCCACAGCACGGCGGTGGCGCGCTGGGTGGCGAGCGCCAGCGCGACGATGCGCTGGCCCTCCTTGTTCGCCTGCGCGATCGTGGCGTGGCAGGCCTGGAGCGTCTTCGCCAGGATTGCATCGGCATCTTGCTCGACGACGCCGGGCCGCGGCGTGTCGACCTGAAGGCCGATGTAATCGAGGCAGGTGACCTCGCCGTCGGCGGAGACCGTCGCGGCACGGGTGCCGGACGTTCCCTCGTCGATGGCC
Source organism: Bradyrhizobium sp. 2TAF24 (assembly GCF_052115025.1). Classification (NCBI taxonomy): domain Bacteria; kingdom Pseudomonadati; phylum Pseudomonadota; class Alphaproteobacteria; order Hyphomicrobiales; family Nitrobacteraceae; genus Bradyrhizobium; species Bradyrhizobium sp. 2TAF24. Next base: position 100,286 of record NZ_JBFRFW010000020.1, read on the forward strand.
AGGATCACATCGCGCGATATCGTCATGGTCAGGTCCTGCTGGCCGAAGGCTGCAGCGTCGCGGAAGCGGCGACCTTGTCGCCCTCGAATTGCGGCGCGCCGACCTCGGTATCCGGGTTGATGGTCGTGCGCGTCGGGTCCCACTTGATCGCAAAGCAGATGATGCTGGCAACCAGCGGCACCGCCGACAGGATCAGGAAGGTGTGGTTCAGACCATACCACTCCCTGAACAGCGGGAAGACCAGCAGACCGAGCGCCGCGCCGGTCGAGCCGAGCGCACCGATCACGCCGTTGGCACCGGCCCGCAGCTCGCCACGGAACGACAGCGACGACAGGCTCTTGCCGTTGGCGCCGGGGCCGCCGGAATGGAACAGGATGAACAGCGACGGCACGATGGCGGCAAGCCAGATCGGCAGCTTGTCGCTGAACAGGCCGAGAATCAGCAGCATCACGAATACCGCGGCAAAGCCCACGGCAGAGGCGATGCGCAGGCCGAACACGCGACCGATGGTCGGCGACAGGAAGCCGCCGAAGATGCCGAACACGTTGAACATCAGCGCGCCGAGGGTGGCGAACACAAAATCCTTGCCAAACATCGCGGCCGAGATCAGCGGCAGGTACCAGCCGATGGCGAAGTACTGGATCGACTGGCCGATCTGCACCGTGGCAGCGAGGATGGTGCGCGGCAGATAGACGCCGCGGAAGATCAGGAGCACGTTGGCAAGGCCGCGGCGCGCCTGGTTCATCACCGGGATCCACTCCGCCTTCGGCGCGGCCTCGAACGGCCGGCCGTAGATGCGGCTCATCGCCTGCGCAGCCTCGACGATGCGCTCCTTGCGCGCGAGCCACACCGGGCTCTCCACCAGCAGCGCGAACTGCAGCACCAGGATGACGACGGCGAACACGGCGGTGGCGCCGACCGAGTAGCGCCAGATCACGTCACCGACATTCCACGAGTTGAACAGCAGCGCCAGCAGCAGGTTGCTGCACACCGCCGTGTACCACATGCCCTGCCAGGTGTTCAGGCGGCTCTTGAAGCGCACCGGCGTGAACTCGGCCAGCACGGCCATGGCGATCGCGAAGTCGATGCCATAGGCGGCGCCGACGAAGAAACGACCGGCGAGGATGACTTCGAAATGCGCCGCGAACATCACCAGCGCCGCGCCGACGATCGCCAGCACCTTGGCGATCACCAGCGGCGTGACGCGGCCCCAGCGGTCGGCCATCCAGCCGCCGATCGGGTTGAACGCGATCGAGACCCACGAGGCGAACGACGTCAGCAGCGCCACCTGCGCGGCGGTGAGATGCAGGTCGCGCGTCATCGGCCCGAGGCCGGCGCTCAGCGCGGAGTTGGAGAACGCATCGAGGAACAGCCCGCCGAGCGCGAGCCACCAGACGATGCCGGCGCGACCGCTGATCCCCGTCTGCGCATCGATATACGCAATGACGTCATCGATGCCGCGGAGCTGGATGGGCTTGGATGAAGTGAATGTGGAGCCTTGCATGGACGACCTTCCCCCAGATGTCATCTGTAAGAAGGTCTTTTGCGATGAAGGCACAGCAAGCGACTATCTTACAGATAGTCTTCAATCTTGCTTCTGTGTGATCACACTAGGCAGAAAGGCCGGGGTATGTCAACGCCCCGAGAAAATCCTTCCAAAATCGCGCTCATCCAGCGGTGCGGCGCGCATGTGCGCGATCGACGCTATCTGGCCGCTGCATCCTTGCTGCGGGCCACCACCTCCAGATACGCCTTCTGCAGCCGCTCGCCGACGGTCGGGCCGCTCTTCCTGCGCTTGATGCCGAGATGGGTCTCGCGCAGCTCGTCCATCATTTCGGCCCACATCTTCGGACCACCGTCGCGCAGCAGTTGCGCGCGGATGCCGAGTTCCTCGGTGACCGGAAGATACTTCACCCCCCACGCCGCCATCTGCGCGATCACGGGCAGCAGCTCGATGCCCTGCTCGGTCAGGCTGTAGACACCCTTCTGCTTGTGCGTGGGATCGTCGGCGCGGGTGAGGATGCCCGCCTCCAGCAGCGTCTTCAGCCGGTCGGCGAGAATGTTGGATGAGATGCCCTCCTCCGAATGCGTCAGCAGCTCGCGGAAATGCCGGCGGTTGCCGAAGATGATGTCGCGGATGATCAGCAGGCTCCACTTGTCGCCCACCACTTCCAGCGTGAGGTTGATCGGGCAGCCCGACCGTTTCGCGTCGCTCATGGTCCGTTCCCCGGAGGCGCCGCCGCCGGCGCCCGGAATAAACTGCTTGCAATCTCGCACCGGTTACCCTACCAAGGCAACCAGTTGCAAATTGCAATCAGTTTGAAGGCTGCCATGGCGTTAAAGCTCTACTTCCACCCGCTGTCGTCCTACTGCCAGAAGGCGGTGATCGCGTTCTACGAGAACGACATCCCCTTTGAACCGAATGTGCTCAACATCGGCGATCCCGTTCAGAGCGCCGAAGTGAAGGCGCTATGGCCGATCGGCAAATTCCCAGTGCTACGCGACGAGAGCCGCGGCGTCACCGTCGGCGAGGCCAGCATCATCATCGAATATCTCGCGCTGCACCGGCCAGGACCGACGCCGCTCGTGCCGACGGACCCCGACGCAGCCTGGCAGATGCGCATGCGCGACCGCTTCTTCGATTTCTACGTCAACGACCAGATGGGGATCGTCATCGCCAACCGCATGCGCCCGGCCGCGCAGAAGGACACGCTCGGCGTCGAGGCGGCCCGCGCGCGGCTCAAGACCGCGCTCGACATCGTCGAGGCGGAGATGGCGACGCGCACCTGGGCGGCGGGCGATGCCTTCACCATGGCCGACTGCGCCGCAGCACCGGCGCTGTTCTACGCCAACCAGGTCATCCCGTTCGCCGACAGCCACCCGCACACCATGCGCTATTTCGAGCGGCTGTCGCAGCGCCCGTCCTATGCGCGCGTGCGGCAGGAGGCGGAACCCTATCTCCGTCTCGTGCCGCAGGATTAGCGAGGCGGCGCAGTCGCCAGACCGCGGCCGGCCGTCCTATAACCGTCGCATCACAGCGATTCGGACCGACCTGCGACACCATGGCGCCGCCCAGGACCACCACTGCTTCCGACACGCCGCGGGCCTGGCAGCGCATGCTGTCGGGCCGGCGGCTCAACCTCATCGATCCCTCTCCGCTCGACATCGAGATCGAGGACATCGCCCATGGCCTGGCGCGCGTCGCGCGCTGGAACGGGCAGACCTCCGGCGCGCACATCTTCTCGGTGGCGCAGCACACGCTGCTGGTCGAGGCTGTGCTGCGGGCGCGTGCGCCGCGCATCGACCACCGCATCCGCCTCGCCGCGATGCTGCATGACGCCCCGGAATATGTCATCGGCGACATGATCTCGCCGTTCAAGGCGATCATCGGCGGCGCCTACAAGCAGATCGAAAAGCGGCTGCTGTCCGCGATCCACATCCGCTTCGGCCTGCCCGCGGAGCTCGCGCCCGAGATCGAGGCCCAGATCAAGCAGGCCGACATGGGCGCGGCCTATCTCGAGGCCACCCATCTCGCCGGCTTCTCGCAGGCCGAATCCCGCCGCCTGTTCGGCCGCGACCCCGGCCTGCCGGCGGAGACCGAGGCGGGCTACATGACGCCGTGGCCGGCGAGCAAGGCGGAGAAGCAGTTTCTGGCGCGGTTCAAGAGCCTGCTGGATTGAGGCGGAAACGCTTCACACCTCGTCATTCCGGACGCCGCTCCGCGGCGATCTGGAAGCTCGATCTCGCAGCACGACCAACAGCCGGGATTCCGGGTTCGTCGCTGCGCGACGCCCCGGAATGACAACGAAAGTGAAGCCAGGCCGTAGCGCAAACCTCCCCGGTTCCGGCTTCCCGTCACGGCAGGTGGGGCTTATAAGGGGCGCGTCAGATTCAGGGATGGCCATGCTTCACGTCTGCTCGCTCGCCGACCTTCACGCCACCGTGGCGGCAACCGGGGCGCGCTACGTTCTCACCGTGATGGGCAATGTCGACAAGGCGGAGCGGCCGCCGTCGGTGCCGGAGGCGAACCACCTCAAAGTGTCGATGGACGACATCACCGAGGCCGTCGACGGCTTCGTCGCGCCTTCGGCCGGCCATGTCGACCAGGTACTGGACTTCGTGCGCGGCTGGCGCCGCGATGCTCCGATGGTGATCCATTGCTACGCCGGCATCAGCCGCTCGACCGCCAGCGCCTTCGCCGCCGCCTGCCTGCTCAACCCAGAGCGTGACGAGCAGTCGATCGCCCGGCAGATCCGCGCCGCGTCGCCGAGCGCCTTTCCCAACCGCCTGATCGTGACGCTGGCCGACCAAGCGCTCGGCCGTCGCGGGCGCATGCTGCGCGCGCTCGACACCATGGGCCCCGGCAACATGAGCGTGGAAGGCCGTCCGTTCCGCGTCGAGATCGACTGACCCCGCCAGCATCGGCGCCGACACCTGCATTCCAGGCATCACAGGCCGCACATCGTCCACGCCGCAGCACGGCGTGGATGCCCCGGCGCACGCGGCGCCGGGACTTTTGCATCGGCAACGCTTATGCCGCGGCTGGCAGCGGCTGCTTGCTCGCCAGTGCCTGACGGATGATCGCCTCCACCTGGATACGGCGCTCGCCCGCGAGCGGCATGCGCGGCGCGCGAACATGCTCGGTCGAGCCGATGGCGATCGCTTCCGCGAGCTTGATGTTCTGGACGAGGTAGGTCGAGACGTCGAGGTCGAGCAGTGGGCGGAACCAGCGATAGACCGCCAGCGCCTCCTGGATCCGGCCGGCCTTCATCAGGCGGTAGACTGCGACCGTCTCCGCCGGGAAGGCGCAGACGAGCCCCGCCACCCAGCCGACCGCGCCGACAGCGAGCGCTTCCAGCGCCAGGTTGTCGACCCCGGTCAGCACCGCATAGCGCGAGCCGAGGCGGTTGATGATCTCGGTGGTGCGGCGGATGTCGTCGGAGGATTCCTTGATGGCGACGAAGCGCGCGTCGCTGGCGAGCTCCTCCATCATCTCCGGGGTGACGTCGACGCGATAGGCGACGCGGTTGGAATAGATCATCACCGGCAGATCGCCAGCCGCGGCCACCGCACGCAGAGCCGATACGGTCTCGCGCGGATCGGTGTGGTAGATCGGGCTCGGCACCACCATCAGGCCGGAAGCGCCAGCCTGCGCGGCCTTGCGCGCCAGTGCGCAGGCTTCGCGGCTGCCTGCTTCCGACACCGTGAGCAGCACCGGCTTGCCGCCGGCCACCGCCTGCGCGGTCTTCAGCACCGCGATGCGCTCGTCATGGCTGAGCATCGGGCCCTCGCCGAGCGAGCCGCAGACGATCAGGCCGTCGCAACCGGCCTTCATCTGCAGATCGAAGCAGCGCTCCATCTCCTTATGGTCGAGCGCACCGTCGGCGGTGAACTTGGTCGTGACGGCGGGAATGACACCGCTCCACATGGTCTCTTCTCCTGTTGGGTCAAAGGTTGAACGGAATGAGCCGACTTTGGGGATGATCGATCGGTTCCGCTCACGCGTCGGCAGCAGGCGTGGCGGACGAAAACGTGCAAAGGGATGCGCTAGGCGGGTTTGGTCATGGCATCGGCCGGCCGCGCCTCGCCCTGCACCGGCGCCGCGCGACGGCGAAACTCCAGCCATTCACCGACGACGCCACGGCGGAAGAACGATACGCACAGGATGAAGATCAACCCGATCACCACGGTAACGAGATCACCGATGGTGGCGAGATAATTGTTCAGTCCGACCACCAGCGCCGCGCCGAGCAATGGGCCGAAGATGGTGCCGACGCCGCCGAGCAGCGTCATCAGCACCGCCTCGGTCGAGGTGTGCAGCGACACGTCGTTGAGCGACACCAGCTGGAACACCAGCGCCTTCATGGCGCCGGCATAACCGGCGATCGCTGCCGACAGCACGAAGGCGAGCAGGCGAAAGCGGTCAGTGTCGTAGCCGAGCGAGGTGGTGCGCGGCTCGTTGTCGCGCACCGCCTGCAGCACCTGGCCGAACGGCGAATGGATGATGCGGTAGACCAGCAGGAAGCCGGCCGCGAACAACGCCGTGGTCACGTAGTACATCGCGGTGTCCGAGGAGAGGTCGACGAGCCCGAGCAGCGTGCCGCGCGGAATGCCCTGCAAGCCATCCTCACCGCCGGTCCAGCGGAACTGGACCGCGAGGAAGTAGACAATCTGCGACAGCGCCAGCGTGACCATCGAGAAGTAGATGCCGCGCCGCCGCACCGCGAGGCCGCCGATGGCGAGCCCGACCAGCGCCGCCGCGGCGACACCGGCGATGAAGGCTGCGACCATGCCGAGCGGATGGCCACCGAAGCGGATCATCAGCGCGCCGGTGACATAGCCGGCACTGCCGAGGAACGCGGCATGGGCGAACGATACGAGGCCGGTGAAGCCGAGCAGCAGGTTGAAGGCGCAGGCAAACAGCCCGTAGCACATCAACTTCATGACGAAGATCGGATAGATCAGCCCCGGCACCAGCGGCACCAGCAGTGCGGCCGCGATCAGAACGAAGAACACCTTGAGGTTGACAGCCATGCGCGGCCTCACACTTCGCGGCCGAGCAGGCCTGCGGGGCGAACCAGCAGGGCGATGGCCATGATGATGAACACGACGACGGTGGAAGCCTCGGGATAGATCACCTTGGTCAGCCCCTCGATCAGGCCGAGGCTGAGGCCGGTGAGGATCGATCCGAAGATCGAGCCGAGGCCGCCGATGACGACGACGGCGAACACGATGTTGAGCAGGTTGCCGCCCATCAGCGGCGTGATCTGCATGATCGGCGCGGCCAGCACGCCGGCGAGCCCCGCAAGCGCCACACCGAAGCCATAGGTCAGCGTGATCAGCACCGGAACGTTGACGCCAAAACCCTGCAGCAGGCGCGGATTCTCGGTGCCGGCGCGCAGATAGGCACCGAGCTTGGTGCGCTCGAACAGGTACCAGGTGCCGAAGCACACCAGCAGCGAGGCCACCACCACGAACACGCGGTACTTCGGCAGTAACATGAAGCCGAGATCGACCGGCCCCTGCAGCAGCTCCGGCGGCTCATAGCCCTGCCCGGAGACGCCGAAGCCGTAGCGGAACAGGCCTTCCATCACCAGCGCGAAGCCAAAGGTGAGCAGGAGGCCGTAGAGATGATCGAGGTGGTAGAGCCGGCGCAGAAACACGCGCTCGATCGCCATGCCGACCAGCCCGACCAGGAACGGCGCCAGCAGCAGCGCCCACCAGAAACCGACCTGGAGATCGGGCCGGCCGAGCCACGGGCCGAGCTGCGTGAGGCCGATCCAGGTCAGGAACGCGGCCATCATGAACTGGGCGCCGTGGGCGAAGTTGATGATGTTGAGCAGGCCGAAGATGATCGCCAGCCCCATGCTCAGCATCGCGTAGAAGCAGCCGCTGATCAGTCCGATCGTCAGCTGCGCCATGAAGGCCTGCGAGGTCATGTTTCACGAAATCCCGTGGTGTGAGGGGAGCAAGGTGACGGAGCAGGATCAGCCCCGCCCCCGGTTCAACCGGGGGCGCAGCCGCGTTCACTCAGCCCGTTCACTCAGCCCTTGGCGTTGAGCGGGCAGGTGCTGGACGGCTTGGGGAAGACATCCTCGCCCTTCAGCACCGCCTTGACCTTGTAGTAGTCCCAGTCGCCCTTGGACTCGGCCGGCTTCTTGACCTGCAGCAGCAGCAGATCGTGGACCAGGGCGCCGTCGGCGCGCAGGTGTCCGTTACGGATTACCGCGTCGTCGATGGTCATGCTGCGCAGCTTCTCCATCACCGCGTTGGCCTCGTCGGTGCCGGCGGCCTCGATCGCCTTGAGGTAGCTCAGCGTCGCCGAATAGATCGCCGCCTGCGACGCGCTCGGCATCCGCTTCATGCGCTCGTAATAGCGCTGGGCGAAGGCGCGCGACCGGTCGTCGAAATCCCAGTAGAAGGCTTCCGTCAGATACATGTCCTGCGCCTTCTGCAGGCCAAGGCTCTTGACGTCGGTGATGTAGGCAAGCAGCGGCGCGATGATCTGCTTGTCGCTGCGGCCGATGCCGAACTCGGCGGCCTGCTTGACCGCGTTGACGGTGTCGCTGCCGGCATTCGCCAGCGCGATCACCTCGGCGCCGGAGCCCTGCGCCTTCAGCATGAAGGACGAGAAGTCGCCGCCGGGGAATGGATGGCGCGACGACCCCAGCACCTTGCCGCCCTCGGCGGTCACCATGGCGGCGGCGTCGCTCTCCAGCGAATGGCCGAAGGTATAGTCCGCGGTGACGAAGTACCAGCTCTTGCGGCCCTCTTTCAGCAGCGCCTTGGCGGTGCCGGCGGCGAGCGCATAGGTGTTCACCATCCACTGCGCGCTGAGCGGCGAACATTTTTCGTTGATCGCGGCCATGGCGACACCCGCCGACAGGATGGTGACGCGCTGCTTCTGCTTGGCGATCTCCATCACCGCGAGCGCGGTCGATGAGGTCGGGAAGTCGGCGATCATGTCGACCTTGCCCTGGTCGAACCACTCGCGCGCGAGGTTGGCGGCGATGTCCGGCTTGTTCTGATGGTCAGCGGCGACCAGTTCGACCGGGGCGCCGAGCACCTTGCCACCGACCTCGTCGATGGCGATCTGGGCCGCAACCGCCGAGCCGCGGCCGGTGAAATCCGAATAGATGCCGGAAAGATCATTGAGGATGCCGATCTTGACCACGCCGTCGCTGATCTTGTCGGCCGCCTGCGCCGCCGGCCCCGCGAGCAGCGCGACGGACAGGCTGAGGGCAACGCACTTCAAACGCTTTTTCATCGCTCGACTCCTGTAATGGGTGGTGGGGCCTAGACGCCCAGGAACTTGCTGACCTTGTCTTCTTGCGCCGCCACGTCGCGGGCCGCGATCTCCGCCACCACCCGGCCGTGCTCGACGACATAGTGGCGATCGGCGAGATCGCGCGCGAAATGGAAGTTCTGCTCGACCAGCACGATGGTGAAACCGCGCCGCTTCAACGACGTCACCGCGTCGCGCAGCGCCTCGACGATGACCGGGGCAAGCCCCTCGGTGATCTCGTCGAGCAGCAGAATGCGCGCGCCGGTGGTGAGGATGCGGCCGATCGCCAGCATCTGCTGCTCACCGCCGGAGAGCTGGCCGCCATAGCTCTGCGCGCGCTCGCGCAGGTTAGGGAACATCTGCAACACCTCTTCGCTCGGCAGCCCCTCCACGCCAAGCTTGGGCAGCAGCGTGAGGTTTTCCGCCGTGGTCAGGGTGCGGTAGATGCCGCGTTCCTCCGGGCAGTAGCCGAGGCCGAGCCGTGCGACCCGGTGCGGCGGCAGATTGATCACTTCGCGGCCATTGACCCGCACCGAGCCGCTGCGCCGGTCGGTGAGGCCGAGAATGGCCTTCAGCGTGGTGGTGCGCCCGGCGCCGTTGCGGCCGATCAGGGTGACGCATTCGCCCTGCCGCACCTGCAGGTCGACGCCATGCAGCACATGGGATTCGCCATACCAGGCCTGCAGGCCGCGGGTCTCGAGAACGATCGGCGCCTCAGGCATGGCCACCTCCGAGATAGGCGGCACGGACCGCCGCGTCCGCGGACACGTCCGCATAACACCCCTCGGCGAGGATCTCTCCCCGCTGCAGCACGGTGATGGTGTCGCAGATGTCGGCGACGACCGACATGTTGTGCTCGACCATCAGGATGGTGCGGCCGGCGGCGATGCGCTTGATCAGGCGCTTGATGCGATCGACGTCGTCGATCGCCATGCCCTGCGTCGGCTCGTCGAGCAGCAGGAACGGCGGATCGAGCGCCAGCGTGGTGGCGATCTCCAGCGTGCGCTTGCGGCCATAGGACAGGTCACGGGCATAGCTGTGGGCGGCATCCGCGAGCCCGACCTCGTCGAGCAGCTGCAGCGCTTCGTGGTCGAGCGCCGCGAGCGTCCGTGCCGAGGTCCAGAACTGAAAATAGGTGCCGAGCCGGCGCTGCAGGCCGATCCGCACATTCTCCAGCGCGGTGAAATGCGGAAACGTCGCCGAGATCTGGAACGAGCGCACGAGCCCGCGCCGCGCGGTCGCGGCCGCCGCCTCGCGCGTGATGTCCTCGCCCTCATAGACGATGCGACCGCCCGTCGGCAGGTGAAACTTGGTGAGCAGGTTGAAGCATGTGGTCTTGCCGGCGCCGTTCGGGCCGATCAACGCATGAATGGTGTGGCGGCGGACCCTGAGATCCACATTGTTGACCGCGATGAAGCCGCCGAACGACTTGGTCAGGCCAGATGTTTCCAACGCGTAGTCGGACACAGCATATTTCCCCCGTTTCATGTAGATTGTATAAAATATCCAAACTTGTCAAACAAGGTCGCAGGCCTAACTGAGCACCCTGGAAAATCGGATCATCTCTTTTAAAAATAAGGGAATTTTTCAAATCGGGGTGAGGCCACGACTTGGCACTCGCCTCATTTTTGTATAAAATATCCACACTGTGCAGAAGAGGAAGCTCAAATTTTGACCGACGACACGACGTCGCAGCCCCGACGGGCGATCTCGCACAAGACGGTGGCCGGAGCGGTAACCGACGCCCTGCGGGAGCGGATTTTGAGCGGCGCGCTGCTGCCGGGCGCGCAGCTGCGCCAGGACGCGCTCGCCGAGGAGTTCGCCGTCAGCCGCATCCCGGTGCGGGAGGCGCTGCTGCAGCTCGAAGCCAGCGGCCTCGTGAAGATCATGCCGCATCGCGGCGCCATCGTCTCCAGCCTGTCGGTCGACGAGATCGCGGATGTCTTCCAGTTGCGGGCGTCGCTGGAGCCGCAACTGCTGCTGCTGTCGGCGCGCAAGTTCAGCGCTCAGGATTATCAGGAGCTGCGCAGCCTCAAGGACGAGTACAGCGTGGCGCTGGACCATGGCCGCGTCACCGAATGGGGCGAGCTCAACCGCCGCTTTCATCTCGCGCTGCTGAAGCATTCGGGACGGCCGCGGACCTACGCCATCGTATCCTCCCTGCTGCAGGACTGCGATCGCCCGACCCGCCTGCAGCTCTCCGTCAGCGGCGACGTGGCGCGGGCGGACATGGAGCACAGTGAGATTCTCGAGCTGTGCGCCGCGCGTGACTTCGACAAGGCCGCCGACCTGCTGCGCCGTCACATCGAGAACGCCGCCCAGTCGCTGATCGAGATTTACCGCCGCTCAGCGGCAGGGGGGTGAGGCGGCCCCCTCCCTGTATCCTTCGGCACGCGTCGCCGCACCGGAGATGCTAAGCTCAACGTGGACGATTCACGCCGTCAGCGGGGAGCAGAGAGTGATGACGGCCGGCGAGCTCCATCTGCGCGCCCTCTACCAACGGCTCAAGCAGATCTGGAGCGGCGAGACCGGCCGCCACTGGCGGCCGGATCGCCCGGCCGATGGCCAGTGCTCGGTGACCGCGCTCGTGGCGCACGACCTGCTCGGCGGCGAGATTCTCAAAACCGACGTGAACGGCGCCTGGCACTTCTACAACCACATCGCCGGCCGGCGGATCGACTTCACCGCCGAGCAGTTCGAGAGCCCGATCGGCTATGACGACCTGCCGAGCAGCCGGAAAGAAGCGCTGGAAGATTGCACAGCGGAGCAATACCGGCAGCTGCGCGCTCGGGTCGTGGCAGGCACCTGACGCCTTGCGCCCGCAAGACCATTCCTCCGCCGACATGGCCGGAGTTATCCCGGCCGTTGGATGACGCTCCCGGCGGTTTGACCTACACTCGCGCGACACGCCGACCGCTCCAGCGATTCCCTCTGCCATCCGAGCCCGACCGACGCGCACCCGATGTCCGACAAGCTGCTCAGGCCCATCGAAATCGGTCTCACCGCCGCGATCGTGGCGATCGAGGCCAACGAGCCGCTGGTGCTGACCGCGCCGGGCGGCGACGGCGACAGGTTGCGCGGTCTGCCGTTCGGCCCGTTCGACGCGGTCGCGCACCGCACCTTCGAAATGGGGCTGCGCGCCTGGGTGGAGGAGCAGTCCGGCCTGCATCTTGGCTATGTCGAGCAGCTCTACACTTTCGGCGACCAGGGCCGCCATGCGCGCCCCGGCGACACCGACGCTCACATCGTCTCGGTCGGCTATCTCGCCCTGACGCGGCTCACCGACGCCGCCTCCCAGCCGCATGTCGCCGGGGCGACCTTCGAGCCGTGGTACCGCTACTTCCCCTGGGAGGACTGGCGCACCGCACGTCCCGAGCTGATCGAGAAGCAGATCCTGCCGGCGCTGACCGCGTGGGCGGCCGAACCCGAAGCGCCGAACGCCAGCCGTGCGCTGCCGCGCGCCGATCGCGTGCGGCTGTATTTTGGCGCCGACGGCGCCCAGTGGGACGAAGAGCGCGTGCTCGACCGTTACGAGCTGCTGTACGAAGCCGGCCTCGTGGAGGAGGCGCGCCGCGACGGCCGGCCTGCGGCGCTGGCACGCGCCGCGCTGCCGCCGCTCGGCGCGGCGATGCGTTTCGACCACCGCCGCATCCTTGCCACCGCGATCGCGCGGCTGCGCGCCAAACTGAAATATCGTCCCGTGGTGTTTGAACTGTTGTCGCCCGAATTCACACTCACGGAATTGCAGCATACCGTGGAAGCGATCTCGGGACGGCATCTGCACAAGCAGAACTTTCGCCGCCTGGTCGAAGCCGGCGCCCTTGTCGAGCCCACCGGCGAGATGTCGCTGCGCACCGGCGGCCGCCCCGCCGCGCTGTTTCGCTTTCGTCGCGAGGTGCTGCAGGAACGGCCGGCGCCGGGCCTGCGCGTGCGCGGCCGGCGCTGAACTTTGTCGCTGCCGGCGCCCACCCATGGTGGCGGCGGGCCGGCTGGTCTGGAGGTCCGATGGAATTTCTTGCCCTGATCATCGCCATCGTGGCCGTGATCTTCGCACGCAAGGCATTGAGCCGCAGCGACGCGCTGGCGGCCCGTATCGTGGCGCTCGAAGCCACGCTCAAGGCCGTACTGGCCACACCCGCGTCAAGCGCGGCTGTGCCGGAGGCGACGCCCGCGCACGAACCGCAGGTGACGGTCGCGCCGACGCTTCCCGTTCTCGACATCCCGCGGGCGACACCGAGCCCGTCCCCACCGCCACCGCCAGTGGAGGACATGGCCGCGCCGCCTGCGATCGACACGCCGCCAACCGTGCCATCGGCACGGCCCGGCCTCGAGGAGCGGCTGGGCACGCGCTGGACGGTCTGGCTCGGCGGCCTGACACTCGCGCTCGGCGGCATTTTCCTGGTGCGCTACTCCATCGAGCAGGGCCTGATCGGCCCGGCGGTGCGGGTGCTGCTCGGCGGCCTGTTCGCCGTAGCGCTGCTCCTCACCGGTGAGTTCGCCCGGCGCAAGGACAGCGTCGCGCAACTGCCGGTGCTGCCGATCGCCAACATCCCGGCGATCCTCACCGCCGCCGGCACCGTGGTGGCCTTCGCCACCGTCTATGTTGCCTACGCGCTCTACGACTTCCTCGCGCCCGCCGCCGCCTTCCTGCTGCTCGGCGCCGTTGCTCTCGGCACGCTCGCCGCCGCGCTGCTGCACGGACCTGCGCTCGGCGGCCTCGGCCTCGCCGCCGCCTTCGTCACCCCGGTCCTGGTGTCGTCGGGAACGCCAGACTACTGGGCGCTCTATATCTATCTTGCGGTGGTGACAGCAGCGGCCTTCGCGCTGGCACGGCTGCGGCTGTGGCGCTGGCTTGCGGTCACCACCATCGTGTTCGCGCTGCTCTGGCTTGCGCCCTGCCTGCAATGCGGCCCGGCGATGATCGGGCCTCACGCATTCCATGTCATTGCCGGCTTCATCCTCGCCGCCGTCCTCGTGGTCTGCGGCTTCCTGTTCGGCCCGGCCATGGACGAAGGCAGCATCGAGCCGGTATCGTCCGGCGCGCTCGCCGCCTACCTGCTCGGCGCCACCTTGATCGTGCTCGCCGCCGGCCATGCACCCGCCACCCTGATCGTGTTCACCGCGCTGGTCGCCGCCACCCTCGCGGTGGCCTGGCGCGCGGAGGCTGCGGTCGCCGCGGTCGGCGCCGCCGCCGTGCTTACCGCCATCGTGTTCCTGGCGTGGACGGTCCGCATCGATATCGGCGAGCTGACGCTGCCCGGCGGCGCCATGCCGGGCGTGGCGCCGCGACCGTATGACGCCTCCATCACGACCCATCTCACCGCCGCCGCGGTGATCGCGGCCGGCTTCGGCCTGACCGGCTTCGCCGCGCAGGGCCGCTCGGTCAGCGCGATCGTCCCGGTGATCTGGGCGGCCGCGGCGACGTTCACACCGCTGGCGCTTCTGATCACGCTGTACGCCCGGATCGCCGTCTTCGACCGCTCGATCCCGTTCGCAATTGGCGCGGTGGTCCTCGCCGCGGCATTCGCGGCGGCGACCGAGCTGTTGAGCAAGCGCGAGCACCGCCCGGGCCTTGCGATCGCCATCGCATTGTTCGCCGCCGCGACACTGGGTGCGCTCGCGCTGGCGCTCACCTTCGCGCTGGAGAAGGGGTGGCTGACCATCGCGCTGGCGCTGATGTGCGCCGGCACCGCCTGGATCTCGCTGCAACGGCCGATCCCGTTCCTGCGCTGGCTGGCGGCCATTCTCGCCGCCGTCGTCACATTGCGCATCGGCTACGAGCCGCGGATCGCCGGCGATGCGGTCGGCGCGACGCCGATCTTCAACTGGCTGCTGTGGGGCTATGGCGTGCCGGCACTGTCGTTCTGGACCGCCGCCTATGTGCTGCGCCGGCGCGGTGACGATATCCCGCTGCGGATGGTGGAGACCGCCGCGATCCTGTTCACGGTTCTGCTCGCCTTCATGGAGATCCGCCATGCGGTCAACCAGGGCGATGTCTATGCGGCGAGCGCCGATCTGACCGAGGTGGCGCTGCAGGTCTGCGTCGCTCTCGCCATGGCGATCGGCCTCGAGCGGCTGCGGCTACACAGCGGCAGCATCGTGCATAATGCCGGCGCGATCGTGCTGACCGCCATCGCCGGCGGCGGCGTCGCCTTCGGCCTGCTGACCTCGGAGTGGCCGCCCCTCACCGGCGCCGAAGTCGGTGGTGCGGTCATCGGCCTGCTCACGCTCGGTTACGCGCTGCCGGCCGTGCTGGCGCTGGCCCTCTCCCGCACCGTCATGCCGCCACGACGGCCCGCGGCCTACGCCCACACCATCGCCGCCGCCGCGCTGGTGCTGGCGCTCGCGTTCGTCAGCCTCGAGGTCCGGCGCTTCTACCACGGCCCGGTGCTGACCGGGACGACCACGGATTCGGAGCAATATGCCTATTCGGTGGTGTGGCTGCTGTTCGGCGTGGCGCTGCTCGCCGCCGGCTTCCTGCTCACCTCACAGCGAGCCCGCCTCGCCTCCGCCGTCATCATCGGCCTGACCGTGCTGAAGGTGTTCGTCATCGACATGTCGGTGCTGACCGGCGTCTACCGCGCCCTGTCCTTCATCGGCCTTGGCCTCGTGCTGGTGGCGATCGGCTGGCTCTATCAGCGGATCCTGCTGCGCCAGCGTGCCCCCAGCGAGCCGGCTTGAGCTGCCTGCGCCATCCGTCGCCGCTCTGATGAGCGGCGGCGACATCAGAGGACGCACAAGACGGGTCAGCGCGCGAGGTCGCTCAGGCGCAGCGTGGCCGGCTCGAACCGGTCACAGCGAATGCCGAAGCGGTCACCCCGCCGCAGCGTCTTGTGCCAGGGCAGTGTTTCGAACAGCGTGGTCTGGTAGGGCACACCGCTCTGCGGCGTGATCTCCAGCGTCGCCTTCACAAGCCACGATCCGTAGAGCGCGAACGGAAGCTCGTCGGCATGCAGCACGGACACGACGCAAACCGGCGCCGGCGCCGCTCCGGCCCGCGTGGTCGCGAGCGGCCCGAGCAGCACTGTCAGAACAAGGATCGCCGCGTATTTCAAAGGTCGGTCTCCAGAGCGCGAAAGGAGCAGGACGGGTGAGCGGAACAGTGGCGGGACAGGCACGCGAAACCTACCCGGCGCGCCTGACATGAACCTGACAATAGTAACCTTTGTTGCTCCAGCCATGGATGCATGATCGCGCCCGCGACGTCGACTGTCATTGCTGCGCCCCCGCGATGTCATTTATCACAGTTGGCGCCGGAGGTGATTCCGCCGGTAATCGCGAGCGACATGCGAGTCCCCCCACAGCCGCAGATCATGCCATCGACCAAGCAGACATCGCAACGGCCGACATCCCTCAAGGGCTGCGAGGACCCGCTGCCGGCTGCGCAGCAGCCCGCTCGCGCCGGCAGGACCGACAGAGCCGCGACGCGCGGCAAGACCCAGGGCGACCGGCAGGCTTTCATGCGCTTCGTCAAGGCCGCACGCAAGGTCGGCCTGCTGGTCAGCCGCGAAACCTACGACCGCTACTACAAGGACACCCCGCCCGCCGCGGAGGCGGGTGGCAAGGCCAGCGGCAATCAGGCCTGATCCGTCTGCACCGCGACCAGTTTCGGCGGCGCGGCATTCGCACTCCGCCCGGTGCCCGACACCGGAAGGCGGACCGTGAAGCAGGATCCCTGCCCTTCGGTGCTGTCGACCGTGACGCGTCCGCCATGCAGATCGGCCACGATCTTGACGAGGTACAACCCGACGCCGGTGCCGACAATCCCCGACACGTTGCTGCCGCGGTTATAGCGCCCAAAGATCTCAGCCAGATCCTTGTGCGGAATTCCCATGCCCTGGTCGCGGACGGCGACCGCGACCTGGCCGCGTTCGACCGAAGCGATGACGGTGATCGGACTGCCGTCGGGTGAATATTTCAGCGCATTGGAAATCAGGTTTCCGAACAGCTGGGACAGCAGCTTGGCATCGCCGAACACCGGCAGCGGCACCGTTGCCAGCTGTTGCGAGATCTTCGCCTGCGGCGCGATCTCCCGGTGCAGCTGGCACACCTCGGCCAGCACCGTGCGCAGATCGATCTCGGCCGGATGGAAATAGAGCTGGGCGCCGCTGTCGATCAGGCGCGCGCTGTTCAGCAGCTTGTCGATCACGGTGGTGATCTGGAGCACGGCGGTGCGGATCTTGCGGGCGCGCGTCACGGTGTCGTCGACCTCGCCGCGATCGCCGAGCTTGATCAGGCGCTGTGCTTGCCCGTCGATGACAGTGAGCGGCGTGCGAAACTCGTGCGAAGCCATCGACAGGAAATCCTGCTGCAGCTGGGTCAGCAGCTGCTCCTGCGCCAGCTTTTCCTCCAGCATCGAGGCCTGCTGCGACAGCGAGCGCTGGCTCAGCATCAGCTCGATGGCGTTGGTGCGGAAGATGCCGAGAGCACGCGCCATTTCGCCGATCTCGTCGATGCGCTCGGTGCCGCGGATCTCGATGTCGGTGTCGTTGCCGGCGAGCCTGCGCATGCCGGCGGCCAGCTGCTGCAACGGGCGCGAAATGAAGCGCTTGACGTAGACCAGAGCCGCCATGCCCAGCAGCGCCGCCATCACCATCGCCGCACTGATCCAGCCACGCGCACTGCGATAGGCGGCATCGGCCTCGTCGCTCGCCGCGTTGGCGCTGGTCACGTTGAGGCGGGTCACCGTGTCCAGGGCGTCGTTGACCACGTCATAGCTCGCCTGCGAGGCCGTGCGGTACAGGTTGACCGCCTCGGCCGTCTGCCCGGCCTCGTGCAGTTGCAGCACCCGGTCGACCATGCGGCGGTACGCAATCCAACCGTCCTTGAAGCGGGCGTAGAGGCCCGAGGCCGCCGGCGAACGGCGCAGGCGCTCATAGGCCGCCTGCGCCTGTTCCACCGAATGGCTGAGGCTTTCAAGTTCGCGCTTGCTGGCAGCCGACTCGGAAGCCGACGACAGCAGGTAGCGCCCCTCCGCCGCCCGGAAATCCGAGGTGAAATTGTTGAGATCGCCGATGACGCGGGTGGCCGGCAGCCAGACGTCGCGGACATCCGCCGACGAGCGGTTGAACTCGCTCAGGCGCTCGATGCTGAACGATCCGAGCACCGCCACCAGCAGGAAAAAGAACACAAATACCAGGGACAGGGAGAAGTTCAGCGAGCGCGGATACATGGTCGTCACCTGAGGCTACGCCCCGAACCGGGCGCTCGAACCGGCGGCGCCATGCAAGGGGCCCGGTTCTGCCGTTCATCATGACGCTTTGCCGGCCCCGGCTACTGTGATTTATCACATTTGCCCGATCGCGGAAGACCTCGGTATTTTGCCGGGCCAATCGGCTAAGCTGCCCGTCCGGCCTGATCGCCGGAACGGGCGGCGATATGTTTATGCTATTGTCTTGAGAAGCCGTGTCTTGCCGATGACCCAGACCAAGAAGAAGATCCTGTGTATCGAGGACGATCGGGAAACCGCGGCGCTGATCGCCGAGGAACTGACCGAACGGGGCTTCGAGGTCGCCCTCGCCTATGACGGCGGCGAAGGCTTTGCCGCGATTTTCAAGACCATGCCGGACCTCGTCCTGTGCGACATCAACATGCGGGTGATGTCGGGGTTCGAGGTGCTGGAGCATCTGACCCGGATCGGACCGCGCTTCAACAACATGCCGTTCGTCTTTCTCACCGCCCTGACCGACCGCAAAAGCGAGCTCAAGGGACGGCAGCTCGGCGCCGACGACTATGTTACCAAGCCGATCGATTTCGATGTGCTGGCCGCGATCGTCACCGCCCGGCTTGCCCACATCGCCCGCACCGATGTGTGGGCCCGCGACGTGCAGCTCAACGATCGCGAGGTGGAGACGCTGACCTGGGTCGCCCGCGGCAAGACGTCGGCGGAGATCGCCCAGATTCTCGGGCTGACCAAGCGCACCGTCGACTTTCATGTCGACAATGCCCGCATCAAGCTCGGCGTTGCGACCCGCACCCAGGCCGCCATCAAGGCCGTGACCGGGCGGCTGATCGAACCCTAGGACTGTCCGCTGCCTGCGGGGCCGGGTCCGGCGCGGCCTTTGCCCCCGCCTGCGCGCTCGCCCGTGACACCAGCCCGGCGACATAATCGGCGGCGTTGTCGGGAAACCAGCCGACGCCGACCCGCCGCAGCTCATGCGAGGTTCTCTCCGCGCGCCCGAGATCGTCGAGCAGGCGGGCATAGGCGTGCAGGGCCGCCATATCGACATCGCGTGTGGTGTCCGCAAGCTCCTTGAGCCGGGTCGCCGCAGCGAGGCTCCCCCGCTTCAGCGCGCACTCCGCCGCGATTTCGAGCTCGAGGCGAAGAATGTCGCGGATCTGCTCGCTCAGGCCGCGATCGGGGCACGACCGCTCCACGGTGGACGATGTGGCCTGCACTGCCGCGGCCGCCGGCTCCGTTCCGATCAGGAAGTCGAACCATCTGCTCATGGGCACTTCGCTCGCTCGTCACATCCCCACCCCCGGTGCGGCCGGATCGCTCAGGGCCGCCGGATCGACACGCTGTTGCCGCTCAGGATTCCAGTCGGCGCCGACGAGGAGCCGCCGACGGTCGCGGTCGTCGCGGCCGGCTTGGTCATCGTCGTCCCGTTGACGACCGGCGCGTTGGTGGCGGGGGACACCGCCTTCGCCGCCTTCGGCGTTGCCGGCTTGACGACCGGCGCAGGCGGGGGCGGCGGGGCGGGCGGAGGTGGCGGTGCAGCCACGACCGGCGCGGGCGCCGGAGGCGGCGGCGGAACGGCAGGCCCCGTGGAGCCACGAAACTTGATCGTCTTGCGATCCGCGGTGCCGGCCGCCGCGATCGTCATCGTCCCGGTCACCGCGACCATCACCGCGATCGCCACACACCAACCCGACTTCATGGCTCTCTCCTGCCGATTGCCGTCAAACATCCGACACGCCTCACTCCGCCGGCGCCAGATGGCCCGAGCCGCCCGCGCCCTCGGCCTCGTCCTCGCCGCGCAGGAACATCATGCGCAGCGCCGGCACCACCACCAGCAGCATCACCGGCCCGATCAGCATGCCGCCGACGACCACGGTGGCGAGCGGCCGCTGCACCTGGCTGCCGATGCCGGTCGAGATCGCCGCCGGAAACAGACCGATGCAGGCGGACATCGCGGTCATCAGCATCGGCCGCATGCGCTGGGTCGCGGCATGGAACATGGCTTCCGTCGTCGGCATGCCTTCGGCCCTGACCTGGTTGTAGTAGGTGATCATCAGGATGCCATCCATCACCGACACGCCGAACAGGGAGACGAAGCCGATGGCCGCCGAGATACTGAAGTCGAGGCCCGACACGTACAGTGCGACGATGCCGCCGGCGATCGCGAACGGAATGCCCGCCAGCGCCAGCAGGCTGTCGCGCAGCGAATTGAACAGGCCATAGAGCAGCACCAGGATCAGCAGCAGGCTGATCGGCACCACCACCTCGAGCCGCTTCTTGGCGAGCTCGAGATCCTCGAATTCGCCGGACCAGACGATGCGGTAGCCGCTCGGCAGCTTGACGTTCTTCGCGATCCGCTCCTGCGCGTCCTCGACGGTGCCGCCGAGATCGCGGCCGCGGACGCTGAACTTGATCGGAATGTAGCGCGTGCTGGTCTCGTGGTAGATGTAGGATGCACCGGTATCCAGCGTAATGGTGGCGAGCTCACGCAACGGAATATACGCGGTGCCGCCGCTGGCGTTGGCATAGCCCACCTTGATGTCACCGACCTGGTCGAGATTGTCGCGGTAGGCCCTGTCGAGCCTGACCACGACACTGAACTGGCGGTCGCCTTCGAGCAGATTGGTGGCCGAGGTGCCGCCGAGCGCGGCCTGGATCACAGTGTTGACGTCGCCGGTGTTCAGCCCGTAGCGGGCGGTCTTCTCGCGATCCACCTTGATGTTGAGGTTCGGCTGGCCGAGCACATGGAACACGCCGAGATCGGCAACACCGCGCACCTTTTCCATTTCGGCCTGGACCTTGGTCGCGAGTTCCTCGAGCACCTTCATGTTCGGCCCGAGGATCTTGACCGAGTTGGCGCCCTTGACCCCCGAGATGGCTTCCTCGACGTTGTCCTGGATGTACTGCGAGAAATTGAAGGTCGCTCCCGGCACCGCGTCGGTGAACTCCTTGTTCAACTCCTCCGTCAGCTTCTCCTTGGTGTAGCCCGTCGGCCACTCATCGTACGGCTTCAGCGGCGCGAAAATCTCGATGTTGGAGAAGGGCGACGCATCGCTGCCATTGTCCGGCCGGCCGTGCTGGGTCACCGCCGTAATGACTTCCGGATGGCGCAGCAGAATCTCGCGCAGCTTCCCCGTCGCCGGTGTGCCCGCGTCCAGCCCGAGGGACGGCGGCAAGGCGACGCGGATCCAGAGATTGCCCTCCTCCAGATGCGGCAGGAATTCGCTGCCAAGCCGCGTACCCAGCAGACTGATCAGCCCGAGAAAGCCGAGCCCGACCGCCACCATCGTCTTGCGGTGGGCGAGCGACCAGCGCAGCACCGGCGCATAGATCGCGCGCAGCGCACGGACCACGACGGTCTCGGTCTCATGCACACGGTCGGGCAGCAGGTACGACGCCAGCACCGGCGTGATCGTGAAGGTTGCGATCAGCGCGCCGGCCAGCGCATAGGCATAGGTCCGCGCCATCGGGCTGAAGATCTGGCCCTCGACGCCCTGCATGGTGAACAGCGGAACGAACGCCGCCACCGTGATCGCCGCGGAGAACAGGATCGCGGTGTCGACCTGCAGCCCGCTGACCAGGATCAGGCGAAGTCGATCGGTCCAGCTGTTACGCGCGCCAGGCCGCTCCCGGGTCGGATCGTCGCCCCAGGCGCCATCGCTCAGATGGCCCAGCGCCTTCTGCCGTTCGTCGAGCCGCGACTGGAAGTTGCGGAAGACGTTCTCGACCAGGATCACCGCGGAATCGACGATGATGCCGAAATCGACCGCGCCGACCGACAGCAGGTTGGCATCCTCCTTCATCAACACCAGGATGATCACGCTGAAGAACAGCGCAAAGGGAATGTTGACGCCAACGATGATCGCGCTGCGCAGATCGCCGAGGAAAATCCACTGGATCAGGAACACCAGCACGCAGCCGAAGATCAGGTTGTGCAGCACGGTGTGGGTGGTCACCGACACCAGCGACCCCCGATCGTAATAGGGCACGAGCTTGACGCCCGGTGGCAAAGTGCCATCGCTGTTCATCTTCTCGACTTCGGCCTTCACCTTCGGCAGCACATCATTGGTGTGCAGCGTGCGGTTCATCACCACGATCGACAGCGCGACATCGTCTTCGCGGTCACGCCCGGCGATGCCGAGGCGGGGAACAAAACCGACATTGACCTTGGCGAGGTCCTTGATCGTGATCGGCACGCCGTTCGACTGGCTGAGGACGATGTTCTCGACATCCTCTGTGCGATAGCCCTTGGTGAGATCGTCGGTGCCGCCGCTGTCGATCAGGCCGACGCCACGGATGTTGATCGACTGCTGGCCGACCGTAATCTCGCGGCCGCCGACATTGATATTGGCGTTGCCGAGCGCGGTAATGATCTGCGGAACCGTGACGCCATAGGCCTCCAGACGATGCAGATCGACATCGACATTGTATTGCTTTGTGGTGCCGCCCCACGAATTGACCTGCGCCACGCCCGGCACCGAGAACAGCCGCCGCAGCACCACCCAGTCCTGCACCGTGCGCAGGTTGGTCAACCCGAAATGCGGCGGACCGACGAGCTGGTAGCGGAAGATCTCGCCGGTGAGGCTCGACTGCTGGATCTGCGGAATCTGGTTCTGCGGCAGCGTCACGTTCTGCTGCAGGCTGAGCGCCGCCTGGGTATAGGCGGCATAATAATCGACGCCATACTTGAAGGTCACACGCACGAAGGTCAGGCCGTAGAACGACGTCGAGCGGATATTGTCCACGCCGGGCGTCGGATAGAGGCCGATCTCCATCGGAACGGTGTAGTAGCGCTCCATTTCCTCGGCCGACAGCCCCGGCGCCTGCGCCGTGATCTCCAGGATCACCGGTGCCGGATTGGGATAGGCCTCGATGTTCAGCCTGGTGAACGCCAGGATGCCGGCACCGATGAACACCAGCAGACCCAACATGACGATCGGGCGCCGGGTCAAGCCAAACGCAAGAATTCCCTTCAGCACAGCCTGCCTCTTTCGTGATTGGTTTGCCGCGGCGATATCGCAGCCGTTCAGCCGCCGGCCTGTCCGATCGCCAGCATGTTGCTCAGGAACACCGCGCCGTCAGTCGCCACCAGCTCACCGGGCTTCACCCCGCCGAGGATCTGCCGCATGCCATCCTTCTGCGTGCCGACGGTGACGGTGCGCTGACTGAAGCGGCGCCGATCGGTCGTGACCCACACCGTCATTGTGCCATCGCCTTCACGGACCACGCCGCCCAGCGGCACCGCAGGCGAGCGGATCGGATCTCCGGTCCGGATCACGAAACGCGCGAACATGCCCGAGCGCAGCTCATGTTCGGGATCGTCGATTTCCGAACGGATCAGCATGCGCCGGGTGCTGGCATCCACGGTGGAGTTGATTGTGGAAATGCGCCCCTCGAACACCTTGTTCGGGTAGGCCGCCACCGAAACCTTGACCTCCTGGCCGAGGCGCACCGCCGGAACATCGCTCTCGGCAACATTCGCCAGCATCCACATCGTCGCCGTGTCGGCCACCGAAAACGGCGCCGGCGCATTCCCGGGCTGAACAAACAGACCGGGCGCAGCGGCGCGGGCGGTCACGCGGCCGCTGATCGGACTTTTCACCACAAGGCGCGAATCCGCCTTGCGCTCCCTGATGATCGCATCGACCTCGCTTTCGGTTTTGCCGAAGATGCGCACCGCGTCGCGCGCCGCCTTCAGCGCGCCTTCGGCGGTCTGCTGGTCCGACACCGCCTGCTCGAGGTCCTTCTGGGCGATAGCCCGCGACTCGTACAGCATCTTCAGGCGCGTGAGTGCCCGCGTCGTCAGTTCGTGCACACCGGCCGACGAAATCAGGGTCGAGCCCGCCGTCAGCAGGTCGGGGCTATCGATCGTGAACAGCACCTGTCCCTTGGTGACGTCGTCACCGACCTTTGCGAACAGCTCCAGGATCCGCCCCTGATAAGGCGAGAACACCTGCAGGGTCATGTCCTCGTTGAAATCGATACTGCCGACCGCTGACCTCTCGACCGGAAACTCGCTTTCGCCGACCACCTCGACCTTCACGGTCGACAGTTGCTTGTCGTTGAGCTGGACGCTCGGAACTCCACCGACCGAGCCGGTCTTGACATCCGCCGTATCGGCCTTGGCGTTGGCGTCGGAGCTGACGGCCTTTGCGCCCGTTCCCAGCCATGCCGACAGGTGGTTGACCGAATATGCGCCTGCGGCGAAGCACAGCACGGCGCCCGCCGCCAGCATCGCCTTCGATTTTGGGTTAGCCATCACTGCACCTGCTTGCTCGGCCCGCACCCCCGCGAGCACCTGGGCAAATCGCGCCTCTTATGCTCCCAAACCGCCGGCCGGTTCACTGTGACAAACCACGGCTGCGAACTGGACAAATCGCAGTTCCCGCCCCCGCGAACAGTTTCTAGGGTGCGGCCCGCTTACCTTCCTCTGCCGACGGCGCCGCGATCCCTGGTGCCTTGCTATTTTCGGGAAACGCGATGTCCATGCTGAAGTGTCGTCCGGCTGTGCTGGCCTCCTTCACGGCCGTTCTGCTGTCGAGCTGCGCGGTCGGGCCCAACTTCTCCTCGCCGCCGACGCCCGACGTCGCCGGCTACACCCCGGAGCCGCTGGCCTCGCCGCGCGCCGCTCCCGGCGCGCCGCGCATTGCCGGCCAGCGCTTCACGAGCGGTGCCGACATCCCGACCCGCTGGTGGGCAGCGTTCCGCTCAAAACCGCTCAACGACCTGATCCGCTTGTCGATCGCACACAATCCGTCGCTGCAGGCGTCGGAAGCCGCGATCCGCGTCGCCCAGTTCAATGCGCTGGCGCAGCGCGGC
This sequence comes from Bradyrhizobium sp. 2TAF24, assembly GCF_052115025.1. Taxonomy (NCBI): domain Bacteria; kingdom Pseudomonadati; phylum Pseudomonadota; class Alphaproteobacteria; order Hyphomicrobiales; family Nitrobacteraceae; genus Bradyrhizobium; species Bradyrhizobium sp. 2TAF24. The sequence goes on from NZ_JBFRFW010000020.1 coordinate 125,071, forward strand.
CTGTTCTTCCCGCAGATCGGCGCCAACTACACCCCGTCCGACCTGCAGCAGTCCGCCAACGGCACGGTCGACCCGGAAGTGACGCCGCAGACCCGCTACACGCTGCACACCGCGCAGCTCAACGTCAGCTTCACGCCGGACATCTG
>NZ_JBFRFW010000021.1:0-122584 GCF_052115025.1 Bradyrhizobium sp. 2TAF24
CGATCGCGGCTGACGGGCAATACGGCGTGTTCTTCGCTGCCCATCAGGTCGCCACCATCGACTTGACGGGCTCAAAAAGTGTCGGTGATGTCTCCGAACGGGTGTCGGCCATGTCCCCGGACTGAACATCAAGCCCGGCAATGACGCGGAATATGTGGAGAGGCATCGCCCATCGTCGGCGCGACGCCTCACTCCCTCACCCCTTGCCCTTCACCGTCGCGACCGTGCCGATCACGCCGCGCGTTGCGAGCGCCGTGATCTCCTCCGCGCTCAGCCCGAGCATCTCCGACAGCACCTCCGCGTTATGCTGCCCAAGCGTCGGCGCCGTGCTGCGGACCGCGGGCGGGTGGGCGGCGAATTCCGCGCGCCAGGGCACGGTCGGCAGCAGGTGCGGCCCGATGAAGGGGCGGTCGGCGCTGTGCCAGTGGCCGGTCGCCAGGAGGTGGGGATCGGCGGGCAGGTCGCCCGGCAACCGGGCGATGCCGGCGGCGATGCCATGGGTCTGCAGCGTCGTCATCGCGACGTCCGGTCGCACGGTCATGGTCCAGTGCGCCACGGCGGCCTCGATGCGGTCCTGCTGCGCGCGCCGGCCGTTGGCGGTCGCGAGCTCCGGATCGTCGCCGAGATCGGCGCGCCGCATCACGGCGCACAGCGCGCGCCATTCGGTGTCGCTGCGCACCGCGATGGTGATCCACTGGTCGATGCCAAGACACGGGAAGCAGCCGTGCGGCACATGCTCTGGATGGCGGTTGCCGAGCCGCGGCGAGGAGCGGCCGGTGATCGACTGCGCGATGATGAAAGGCGCGACCAGCGGCAGCATGCACTGCACCTGCGACAGGTCGATGTGCTGGCCTTCGCCGGTCGCCTGCTGATGGGCGAAGCCGAGCAGCAGCGCCGCGGCGCCGTTCAGCCCGCCGAGCGGGTCGCCGAGCGCGGCATGCAGCATGGTTGGCGGATCGCTCTCGCTGCCATTGACCGAGGGCAGGCCGGAGGCCTGCTCCAGCGTCGAGCCATAGGCGCGCGCGCCGCTCCAGGCGCCGCTCATGCCGAACGCCGGCATGGTGACGACGACGAGGCGCGGGTTGATCGCGAGCATCGCCGCGGCATCGAGGCCGAGCCGCGGCATCACATCGGCGGCGTAATTGTCGATCACCGCGTCGGCGTCAGCGAGCAGGCGCCTGAGCAGCGCGAGGCCTTCCGGCGTGGTGAGGTCGAGGGTGATGCCGCGCTTGTTGCGGTTGTTGAACTGGAACCAGTAAGTCTTCTCGTAGAGCGTCTCTTCGAGATAGGGCGGGCGGGTGTCGGTGCCGCGGAACCAGTCCGGGTACTGGCAGGACTCGACCTTGATCACGTCGGCGCCGAGGTCGGCCATCTGCCGCGTCGCCGTCGGGCCGGCCCAGCCCATGGTGAGGTCGATGATGCGCATCCCCGCGAGCGGCAGCGGATCGTCGGCTGTGGCGGCGCGGCTCGCCCGCCTTGTGTGGGGCGGAAACGTTGCGGCATCGCTGCCGCCGGCGCGCGGCGCGTGGCCGTTCGGCTTTGGCGGGGTGCGGGTGAGCGATTGCGGCAGCACCGGAGCGTCGAACGCGGCGGTGCCGATCGCCACCTGCGCGAAGGCGCCGCGGCTGCGGTGCACCTCCTGGGTCAGGAGCTCGGCCATGTCCGGCACCACGGCGAGCGGCAGCCGCAGCGGGATGCCGCGCTCGAACCACTCCTGCGCCGTGCGCTGCATCAGCGCCGGTGTGATGATGTCGCGCAGCGCTTCCGCGCGCATGAAGCGGTTGAGCATGGTGTTGTAGGCGGGATCGTGCCCGAGTTCGGGCAGGCCGATCAGCTCGCAGAACGCCACCCATTGCGCCGGGGTTACCACGGTGACGCCGAGCCAGTCATGCCGGGTCATGAAGGTGCCGGACGGATAGCCGCGGCCAAACCGGTTGATGCCGGCGCGCGGCCGCGAGAAGCCGGATTCGAGCGCGAGCCCGGTGTCGAATTCGGTGATCTGCAGGAACGCTTCGAAGCTATTGACGGCAAAGCGGCGCGCGCCGGTCGCTGCGCCTCCCATCAGGCCGGCAAGGCTCGGGATGAAGGCGGTCAGCCCCGCGGTCATCGCCACCTGGCCGTCGCGCGGCAGCACCGGCGGGCCGTCCACCGGACCGACCAGCTTGACGAGGCCGGCAAGGCTGCGGCACACCGACTCGGTAACGTGAAGGTCGCGATAGGGACCGTGCTCGCCGAACCACGACAGCGCGGTGATCGCGAGCGCGGGATCGGCGCGGCGCAAGTCGCTGTGAGACAGCCGAGAGGCTGCGATGTCGGTGGGCAGCCGCCCGTCGAGCAGCAGGTCGCTGGTCGCGAGCAGGGCGCGCACGCGCGCGACATCATCGGCATTGCCGAGATCGGCGATGACGCTCGCCTTGTTGGTGTTGAGCCAGGCGAACACGCCGCTCTCGCGTGATCCGTCGCCGGCGTCCACGAGCGGCGCCGCGCGGCGCATCGCATCGCCGCCGGGCGGCTCGATCTTGATCACCTCGGCGCCGAAATCCGAGAACAGCTTTCCGCAGTAGCCGAGCGCATCACCGGAACCGACTTCGACAACGCGTATTCCAGTCAGCGGAAATTGTTGCATCTGCGCTCCACCTGCTCGGAAAAAGCAGTGTGAGCGAAGTCGTCGCAAAGCTCAATGTGCGTGCGCGCATACGGCGGAGGTGGTTTTGCTTTGCTCAGCGGTGGCGAATGATCCCATCGCTTTTGCTGGGGCGGTCCCCGGCCGCCTGGACGGAGAAGTGCATGGCAGTCGAGGGCCGAATTTGCTATATTACGGAAATGAAATCGGATGCCGAGACGAGCCGTCTCATCGCGGATTTGAGCCGCAAATATATCTGGTGGGAGCCGGTCAACGGTAGCTCTCATTCCGACGATCGTGTCATCGCGCAGGCCATGAACCTGGCGACGTTCGAGGATGTCGTGCGGCTCGAACAGATCATCGGACGCGACCGGCTGGTTGATCTCATGCGTCGCGCCGAGCCCGGATGGTTCAGCGAGCGTTCCTGGGAATTCTGGCGGGGGCGACTCTCTTTTTCGACGGGCGGGTCGATCGCGAATGAACCACCGCGGAGGGCGCTTGATGCCGCGGCGTCTTGATCCGAAGCGGTCGATCCTGCCTGCTGCGCAGCAGGAGATCTGGAATCTTTTGAAACCTGCGCCCGACCTCTCCCTTGTGCTCTATGGAGGGACGGCGATCGCCCTGCATCTCGGTCATCGACAGTCCATCGATTTCGACTTCTTCAGTGCTGATCCGCTGGACAAGGCGGCGATCAGGTCGGCTTTCAAGTTTGTCCAAGGCGCCACTGTCCTACAGGACAGCCCGGATACTCTTGTCGTGCTCGCTCACATGCCGTCGGGGCCCGTCAAGGTGTCGTTCTTTGGCGGGCTGGGGATCGGGCGTATCGGCGAGCCGCTGCTGACCGATGACGGGACGCTGCTGGTTGCTTCGCTCGACGACCTGATGGCGACCAAGCTGAAGGCGACACTGGATCGTGCGGAGGCCAAGGACTATCGGGATATCGCCGAACTCATATCAGCAGGGGTGTCGCTGCCCGCCGGATTGAGTGCCTTCGGGCAGATGTTCAACGGAGAGCCATCACAAGTGCTGCGCGCCATCGGCTACTTTAAGGACGGCGATCTGCCGACGCTGGATGCGCGCGACCAGGCGATCCTGCGGGACGCGCGGGATCGGGTCACACATTTGCCCGGCGTCACATTGCTTCGCGGCTCGCTTGCGCCTTGATTTGCATAGCTCTCGGTTTGCTGCTCGTTATGTGTCCGCGCGCGGCGGCGTCGCGGCGAGGGCGCTTGCCATCGCGCTGATCAGCGGCTTCATGAAGAATGCGTCGTTGGCCGGATAGATGTCGGTGCGCAGGCCGTGCGCCGTCAGCTCGTCGGACACCGCGGGACCGACGGAGGCGATCTTGGTGCGCCCGAGCGCGGCGCGCAGCTTGTCGTCGTAGCCATTGGCATGCGCGGCATCGATCAGCCGCCGTACCTGGTTGGCGTTGGTGAGCGCGATGGCGTCGACCTGTCCGTTCGCCATCTGCTCGATGGCGGTGAGGATGTTCGTTTCCGCGGTCTGCGGGTCGTAGACATAAGGCAGCACCGCGTCGACATCAGCGCCCAGTGCGGTGATCGCCGTGATCAGCGGCGCGTGGTCCTTGTCGGGATAGAGCTGCAGGCCGACGCGGTGGCCTTGAAGGTCGAGGCCGGCGAGCAGCGTTGCGACGCCCTCGGAGGTTGGCGTCTCGGTGGTGAGCGAAGGTGCGAGCCCGACTTCGCGCAGCGCCTTGCCGGGCTTGGGGCCGCGCGCGACGGTGCGGGCCTTGCCGACCGCGGCGATGGCCTCTTGCGCGATGCCGAGCCGTTCGGCGAGCTTCATGAGCCGGCGCAGGCCCTCGCCGGTCATCAGCACGAGGTCGTCGAAGGGCTGGGCGATGCAGCGGCGCAGCCAGGCCTCGACCGGCGCCGGGTCGGGGGCGTCATGGATGACGAACATCGGGCATTGCAGCACCTGCGCCCCCTGTTCCGCCAGCAGGCGGGAGAACTGCGCCTCCTCGCGGGTCTCGAGGATCAGGATGCGATAGCCGTTCAGTCTGTCCGCCATGGTGTCATTCCCAGAGTTTGGCCCGGATCTCCGGGGTCTTTCGCGGCCGCCCGGCCGTTAACCAGGGCGGTCCCGCCGGGCCATTGTCGCCGGGGCGGGGATTGGCGCAAGAGGGGGCGGGTGGTAGACCAGCGCCGCCAATGCCGGCCGCTTCGCCGCCCGGCGCCCCCGCAAGATGCCGTACAGAAGACCGCTGCCCATGCCCCAGTCCCAGTTCGTGCTGACGCTTTCCTGCCCCGACCGCCCCGGCATCGTTGCCGCGGTGTCCGCGTTCCTGTTCGCCAACGGCCAGAACATCCTCGACGCCCAGCAGTTCAGCGACACCGAGACCGGCCACTTCTTCATGCGCGTGGTGTTCGAGCCAGCGACCTCCAGTGTCGCGCTGGAGGGGCTGCAGGCGGAGTTCGGCCATGTCGCGATGCGCTTTGCCATCAAGTGGCAGATGCGCGATCGGGCGCAGCGCAAGCGGGTCATGCTGCTGGTGTCGAAGTTCGACCACTGCCTCGCCGACATCCTCTATCGCTGGCGCACCGACGAGCTGGAGATGATCCCGACCGCGATCGTCGCCAACCATCCGCGCGAGACCTATAACGGCTTCGAGTTCGGCGACGTCCCGTTCCATCACCTACCGGTCACCCGCGAGACCAAGCCGCGGCAGGAGGCCGAGATCCTCCGCTTGGTGGACGAGACCAAGACCGACCTTGTGGTGCTGGCGCGCTACATGCAGGTGCTGTCGGACGATCTGTCGGCGAAGCTGGTGGGGCGCTGCATCAATATCCACCACTCGTTCCTGCCGGGCTTCAAGGGCGCAAAACCCTACCACCAGGCCCATGAGCGCGGCGTCAAGCTGATCGGCGCCACCGCCCACTATGTCACCGCCGACCTCGACGAGGGTCCGATCATCGACCAGGACGTCGAGCGCATCAGCCATCGTGATGCGCCCGACGATCTCATCCGCAAGGGTCGTGACATCGAGCGGCGGGTGCTGGCGCGCGCGGTGCGCTTCCACCTCGAGGACCGGGTGATCCTCAACGGCCGCAAGACGGTGGTGTTCACCGACTAGTGTCCCGAATCCGAAGTTCGCACGATTTCGCGGTTGGCTCTTTCGCGAACTTCGGATTCGATAAGGACACTAGCAAGATACAATTCTCTCGTGTCCTGATCGGTTCGCAAGTTCGCAACGAGGTTGCTGCAGATGCAACGAACTTGCGAACCGGGACACTAGTTATTTGTTTTGACGCGTTTTCTTAACGCGAACCGGTGTCCACCCCCGGATCAAGTCCGGGACGGGCTTCGCTTGCAAACGCTCTGGGCTGCACCTGCACCGTCTGCGGGCGGGGCAGGGATGACGGCACCAGCGCCAGCGCGCCGTCGCCGAGCAGCGCCAGCGCCACGCTGACGGCGATCAGCACCGCCGGATACTCCCAGCCACCGCCCGCGGCGTTGAACACCCAGCCATTGGCGCCGTGCACCCAGATGATGGCGCCGAGCAGCGGCGGCAGCAGCGCCAGCGCGACCCAGCGCGCCTGGATGCCGAGCACCAGCAGCACGCCGCCGACCGCCTCGGCGGCAAATGTCAGGTAGGCGAGCGGCGCCGGTAGCCCGACGCTGACAAAGAAGCCGGCGGTGCCGGCGAGGCCAAACGTCAGCAGTTTCAGGACGATGCTGTGCATCAGGTACATCAGTCCGAGCGTCACGCGGATGATCAGGACCCCGGTCGGGGCCAAGCGGGAATCGAGCGGCATGGGGCGGACTCCAGTTGTTGTAATTACAACAAAATAGACCCACCTTGTTGTAATTGCAACGATCGACTAGTGTGCGCCCATGATCGACCGCCTGCCCGATGACACGATCCAGACCTGGGCGCGCCTCGTGCGGGTGCAGCAGGATCTGCTCGACCATGTCGAGGCCGACCTCAAGGCCGCCGGCCTGCCGCCGCTGGTGTGGTACGACGTGCTGCTGGAGCTGGTGCGCGAGCCGGCCGGGCGGTTGCGCTACCGCGACCTGCATGCGCGGCTGCTGCTCGCCAAGCACAACCTGTCGCGGTTGCTCGATCGTCTAGAGGCGGACGATCTCGTGGCGCGCGAGGCGGTGGCCGACGACGCGCGCGGGGCCTGCATCGTGATCACCGCCGCGGGCCGGCAGCTGCAGAAGCGGATCTGGCCGGTCTATCACCAGGCGATCGCCACCCACTTCGCCGCCAAGCTCAGCGACGCGGACGTGAAGAAGCTCGGCGAGATTCTCGACAAGCTGCGCCGCTGAAGCCGCTGCGGCCGCGCTCACGCCACCGGATACGGTCCCTCTGCGTACGTCTCGCCGTGATAGCCCTTGCTGCCGACGGCGCGCGCCAGCGGGCTGCGAACATCCTCGCCGCGACGCAGGCTCGCCAGCACATGGGCGAAATCATAGGCTGGCCGCCAGCCCAGTTCGTCCCTTGCGCGGCGGCTGTCGTAGACGCGGTCGATCTGTGGAAACAGCGACCAGCCTTGCGCTTCATAGAGCGCGGCGCAGTCGGGATAGAGCCGGTGCACCACGGCGGCGGCATCGCGGCGCAGCTCCGCGCAGTCGCCGGGCGTGAACGGCGTGGCCGCCGAGATGATGTAGCGCGCAAAGCGGATCGCCGCCGCGCGGTTGAGTGCGCGCAGATGCGCGCCGACCGCGTCGGCGATGTCGACCCGCCGATGCAGCAATTCGTTGGCCTGGGCATTGGTCATGCTGTGGGCGGCGCGCCGGACCGGATCGTCGTCCTCCTCGGGAAAGAACCGCGAGGTCCGCAGCACGATGACCGGCAGGCGATGGCGGCGGGCGAACAGCTCGCACAGGCTTTCGGCGGCGACCTTGGTGGTGCCGTAGATGTTGCGCGGGATCGGCGCGACAGCCTCGGTGATCCAGGCCGCGGGCTCGCCCGCGGCAGGCGTCAGCGCCGCGCCGAAGGCGCTGGTGGTGCTGGTGAAGACGAAGGCACCGATGCCGGCGGCAACAGCGGCTTCCAGCAGCACCAGCGTGCCGGTGATATTGGTGTCGATGAAATCCTGGTCGGTGTGGGTGACGATATGCGGCTTGTGCAGCGTTGCCGCATGGATCACCGCGTCGACGCCGCGCATGCAGGAGGCGACGAAGGCGCGGTCGGTGATCGCGCCGACATGGTCGGTCCAGGGTGAGGGCTTGATGTCGAGGCCGCGCGCGGGCCGGCCGGCGGCGCGCAAGGTCCGCATCAAGGCCTCGCCGAGATGGCCGGCGCTTCCGGTGATCAGCAGCGTCATGGTGAAGTCCGTGGCAGGTGGCGGGCGACACTGATCACGGCAGGTCGGGCGCGTCCACGTATAAAATATGCGTGATTGCGCTGCTCGTCGGCGCGGGTCAGTCGAGTGTGGTCACCAGCCGGCCGGCGCTGCCGTCGGCAAGCGTCAGGCGTTCCCACAGCACCCGGCTCGGTTGGATCGGAATCACCGGATCGCTGTTCGGGCCGGTGTCGACGACGAATTGACTGATGTGCCCGTCATGCCAGCCGCGCGCCGCGAGCGAGGCCTCGGCGGCGAGAATGTCGGGCGAGGCGTAGCGCAGCAGTGAGCAGCCGATCATCTCGCTGGCGGTGACCCGCCATTCGGCGTGGCGTGCCGGCGAAGCGGCGAGCAGGCGGTGGGTGCGGTCGCAGATCAGGTGCACCTTGGCCATGGACGATTCCACCAGCCTCCGCAGCGCAGCGTCCTGGGCGGGATCGGGCCGGCACGCCAGCAGCCGCCAGGCGGCCGCCTGCTGGTCCACGGTCATGGCGAGCGCGCCGCGTTCCCAGCGCGACACGGTGGCCTGTGTCACCCCGAGGCGTTCGGCGAGATCGGCCTGCTTGATGCGGAGCAGGAGGCGGAGCCGCCGCAGGGTAGGGCCGGGCTGGTGGGTGTCGGAATCCATGCCGCGCAACATCACGCGCCGGCGCGGCGAAATCGCGGCGCGCGGAGGCGTCACAGGCCCGCGGCCTCGGCCGCGACGGCCGCCCTGTCGGGAGAGCCGAAGCCCAGAAACCGCGCCGGATTGGTGCCGAGCACGGCGGCGCGCAGCGCCGCGTCCGGCAGCCATCGCGCCAGGGTGGCGAGCGCCGCGGTGATATGGCCGGCGCCGTTCCCTGCAGGGGTCGCGCCGGCGCCGCTGCCCCACACCAGGCGGTCGGGGCGGATGGTGGCCATGGTGCCCACCAGAGCTCTGAACGCGTCGTCGTCGCCGGCAGGAACGCGTCCCGGCAGGCGGATCCAGCTGCGTCCGATGCGGAGCAGGTCGAGCAGGAAGCCGATTTCGGGATCGTCGAGGCCGTGCCGGGCGACAAGCTCGGCCACCCCGCTGAGGCAGACCGCGACCGGAAGCCGCATCAGCGTCCATTCGTGCGGGGTCAGCACCGCGCCGGCGTCGAGCGCGAGCTCGATATGCCAGCCGAAGGGGACGACACGGTCGGCGTAGCGGAGCACGCTCTCCATCTCGGCCCGGGCGGCCTCGGTGTCGCCGGTCAGGGTGAAGCGCACGCCGCAGACGCCCTGGCTGGCAAGGTCGCGCAGCAGCGCCGCCGACGGGGCGGGAGGCGCCGGGATCACGGTGCGTGTGGTCAGGCCTGCGGGCAGGGCGGTGGGCGACAGCGTTGCGGTCGGCAGCGGCAGGCCGTTGATGATGGCGTGCCGGAAGCCGAGGCCGGCGATGGCCTCGGCGCTGTGCTCCGCAGCCGATGGATCGAGGTCGCAATCGGTCCAGCCGACCGCAACCGGCACGGCGGCGTCGGACGATGCCGTCCGCGCGGCGTTCATGAACGCCTCAGACATCGGTGAGCCCCCAGCCCCCTGTCGAATGCGCGGAGCCTAAGTGATTCTACGGTGATTCGCTGGTGTCCCGAGATGGCCGTGCGCGCCGCTCAGTCCCGGCGGCGGCGATCCGGCCCGCGTCAGTTGGCGCGATTGCCGGCGGCTGGCGCCGGTCCGTAGGCTGCCAGCCCCAGGGGTGAGCTGGCGTCACGCCTGTATACAGTTCAAGGATATAAACCTTGATTTCACGTGATAACCAGTTGATTTCGGCGTCGAGCTGTATACACGATGCCCGCCAGATGGGAGGAGGCGGAGCGCAAACCATGCGCCCGCGGCACAACGGAGAGTTGAGACGCAGGGACGCTCGGAGGGGGATTTTAAGGATCGGGTCACAGGCGCGGAGCGCGCCGGGCCGCGGTCGGGCTGAACGGGCTGCGGCGTACGCGGGATGATGATGCCCCGCGGGACGGACGCCGCGTCCGGAGACGCAAAAATCATCCTTTCGAATAGCGCGTGGGGCAGGGTGACTGGGGCAGCGGCTCCGTCATCGCGGCCTGACATCGCGCTGATACGCAGGCCTTGTTTTTGGGTTAGGGTTCACGCCAAAGCCACCGCCAGGGTGGTGATGAACAACGACAGACGAACGATTGGAGGGAAACGACGATGTCAGCTGGCAATCACCTGTTCTCGCGCGCCGCACTGCTCGGCCTGATCGGCGCCGCCGCGCTCGCCTCGACCTCGGCGCTGGCGCAGGACGCCGTCAAGATCGGCCTGATCGTGCCGATGACCGGCGGCCAGGCCTCCACCGGCAAGCAGATCGACAACGCCATCAAGCTGTACATGCAGCAGAACGGCGACACCGTCGCCGGCAAGAAGATCGAGGTCATCCTCAAGGACGACGCCGCGCTGCCCGACAACACCAAGCGGCTGGCGCAGGAGCTGATCGTCAACGACAAGGTCAACATCATCGCCGGCTTCGGCGTGACGCCCGCGGCGTTCGCCGCGGCGCCGCTCGCGACCCAGGCCAAGGTGCCGGAAGTCGTGATGGCGGCGGGCACCTCGATCATCACCGAGAAGTCGCCCTACATCGTGCGCACCAGCTTCACCCTGCCGCAGTCCTCGACCGTGATCGGCGACTGGGCGGTGAAGAACGGCATCCAGAAGGTCGCCGTGCTGGTGTCCGACTATGCGCCGGGCGCCGACGCGCTGGCGTCGTTCAAGGAGCACTTCGAGGGCGGCGGCGGCAAGATTGTCGAGGAGGTCAAGGTGCCGCTCGCCAATCCGGACTTCGCACCGTTCCTGCAGCGCATGAAGGATGCCAAGCCCGACGCGATGTTCGTGTTCGTGCCGGCCGGCCAGGGCGGCAACTTCATGAAGCAGTATGTCGAGCGCGGCCTCGACAAGAGCGGCATCAAGGTGATCGGGCCGGGCGACGTGATGGACGACGACCTGCTGAACAACATGGGTGACGCGGCGGTCGGCGTCGTGACCGCGCATATCTACTCGGCAGCGCACCCCTCGCAGAAGAACAAGGACTTCGTCGCCGCCTATGAGAAGGCCTACGGCACCCGCCCGGGCTTCATGGCGGTCGGCGGCTATGACGGCATCCACCTGATCTACGAGGCGCTGAAGAAGACCGGCGGCAAGGCCGACGGCGACACCCTGGTCGGCGCGATGAAGGGCATGGCGTGGGAGAGCCCGCGCGGCCCGATCTCGATCGATCCGGAAACGCGCGACATCGTGCAGAACGTCTACATCCGCAAGGTCGAGAAGAAAGACGGCCAGCTCTACAACATCGAGTTCGCGACCTTCGGCCCGATCAAGGATCCGGGCAAGCTGAAGAAGTGACGTGACGCGGCCGCGCGGGCACGCTTGTGCGGCCGTTTCCGTTTGTTCGTACCATTCCCTCATGGTGAGGAGCGGCCTTCAGGCCGCGTCTCGAATGAGGCCCGGGTACTGCACCGGCCTCATCCTTCGAGACGCCCGCTTCGCGGGCTCCTCAGGATGAGGAGCAGGGTTCGGGCATGCTGCAGACGATGAACCACCGGTTGGATCGCTCATGACCGTCCTGACCATCCTGTTCGACGGCGTCGCCTACGGCATGCTGCTGTTCGTGCTGGCCTGTGGCCTTGCCGTGACCATGGGGCTGATGAACTTCGTCAACCTCGCCCATGGCGCGTTCGCGATGGCGGGCGGCTATGCCTGCGTCATCCTGGTCAATCGCTGGGGCCTGCCGTTCTTCGCCGCGCTGCCGCTCGCCTTCGTCGCGGCGGCGGTGATCGGCGTGGTGCTGGAGCGGCTGCTGTACCGCCATCTCTATGGCCGCAGCCATCTCGACCAGGTGCTGTTCACCATCGGCCTGACCTTCATGGCCGTGACGGCGATGGACTATCTGATGGGCTCGCAGCAGGTGTTCATCCAGATCCCGGAATACCTGCGCAGCCAGGTCAACCTGTTCGGCCTCGAGGTCGGGCGCTACCGTCTGATGATCATCGTGATCTGTGGCCTGCTGACCGTGGCGCTGCAGCTTGTGCTCGGCCGCACCCGCTTTGGCAGCCGCCTGCGCGCCGCGGTCGACGATCCGCGGGTCGCGACCGGCCTTGGCATCAACGTCGCCCAGGTGTTCGCGCTGACCTTCGCATTCGGCTCGGGCCTCGCCGGCCTCGGCGGCGCGCTCGGCGCCGAGATCCTCGGGCTCGATCCGTATTTTCCGCTCAAGTTCATGATCTACTTCCTGATCGTGGTGTCGGTCGGCGGCACCTCGACCATCACCGGGCCGTTCCTGGCCTCGCTGCTGCTCGGCATCGGCGACGTCGCCGGCAAGTATTACGTGCCCAAGCTCGGCGCCTTCGTCATCTACGCCATGATGATCGTGCTGCTGCTGTGGCGCCCGAACGGCCTGTTCGGCCGCTCGGCAACGCGGTGAGGGACGTCATGCAGCAGCACGGCGCCATGGGAGATCACCTGGTCGCGGCGGCGCGCTGGCGCTGGCCGGAAGTTGCCTTCTGGCTGGTCGCCGCGGCGGCGATCGTCCTGTTCCCCAACCGCTATCTGATCCTCACCGAGATCGCCTGGCTTGCGCTGTTCGCGCTGTCGCTCGATCTCATCCTCGGCTATGCCGGCATCGTGTCGCTGGGCCATGCCGCGTTCTTCGGCATCGGCGCCTACAGCGCCGGCCTCCTCGCCAAGCACGGCATCATCGACGAGCCGGTGATCGCGCTCGTCGTCGCCGGCTTCGCCGCCATGGTCGTCGGCTTCCTCACCAGCTTCCTGGTGATGCGCAGCTCCGCCGATCTGACGCGGCTGATGGTGACGCTCGGCATCGCGCTGCTGCTGCGCGAGCTCGCCAACCGCTATTCCAACATCACCGGCGGCTTCGACGGGCTGCAAGGCATCACCATCGCGCCGGTCCTCGGCCTGTTCGAGTTCGATATCTTCGGCAAGGTCGGCTTCATCTACTGCCTTGCGGTGCTGTTCGTGCTGTTCCTGCTGGCGCGGCGCATCGTGCACTCGCCGTTCGGGCTGTCGCTGCGCGCCATCCGCAACAACCCGCTGCGCGCGGCCGCCATCGGCATCCCGGTCACCCGGCGGCTGATCGCGATCTACACCATCGCCGCGTTCTATGCCGGCGTCGCCGGTGCGCTGTTCACCCAGTCGACGGCGCTGGCGTCGCTCGACGTGTTCGCGTTCGACCGCTCCGCCGACCTGCTGCTGGTGCTGGTGATCGGCGGCACCGGCTATCTCTATGGCGGCCTGATCGGCGCCGTGGTGTTCAAGCTGCTGCAGGAGCAGTTCTCGACCTGGACGCCGCAGTACTGGCAGTTCTGGATCGGCCTCGTGCTGGTGGTGATCGTGCTGATCGGGCGCGAGCGGTTGCACCGTTGGGTGCTGGTGCTGCCGCGCCAGCTCGCGCGCCTCATCGGCAAGCCGGCGCCGGCGCCCTCGGCCGGCAAGGAGGCGTGATGACGCTGGCGCTGGAAACCATCGGGCTTCGCAAGAATTTTGGCGGTCTCGCCGTCACCCGCGACCTGTCGCTGCAAGTGAAGACCGGCGCGCGCCATGCGCTGATCGGCCCGAACGGCGCCGGCAAGACCACGGTGATCAACCTGCTCACCGGCGTGCTGCGGCCGAATGCCGGCCGCATCCTGCTCGAAGGCTCCGACATCACCGCGCTGCCGGTGCACAAGCGCGTGCTGCGCGGCCTGTCGCGCACCTTCCAGATCAACCAGCTCTATCCCGACCTGACGCCGCTCGAGACCATCGGCCTTGCGGTGTCCGAGCGGCTCGGCCATGGCTCGGACTGGTGGCGTGTGCTGGGCACGCGTTCCGACGTCAACGGCGAGATCGCCGAGCATCTGGCGCGCTTTCATCTGCTGGACGTGATGCGCGAGCCGACCTCGACGCTGCCCTATGGCAAGCAGCGCCTCTTGGAGATCGCGGTGGCGATCGCCACCAAGCCGCGGGTGCTGCTGCTCGACGAGCCTGCCGCCGGCGTGCCCGAGAGCGAGCGCCACGATATCCTCGCCGCGGTGGCGAGCCTGCCGCGCGACGTCACCGTGCTGCTGATCGAGCACGACATGGATCTCGTGTTCAGCTTCGCCGACCGCATCTCGGTGCTGGTCAGCGGTGCGCTGCTGGTCGAGGGCACGCCTGACGAGGTGGCGCGCGACCCGCAGGTCAAGGCGGTCTATCTCGGGGAGAGCGCCGATGCCTGAGCTGCTGTCGATCTCCGAGCTGCGCGCCGGCTATGGCGAGGCGGTGGTGCTGCCGAAGATGTCGCTGCAGCTCGCTGAGGGCCAGGTGCTGGCGCTGCTCGGCCGCAACGGCACCGGAAAGACCACGCTGATCAACTCCATTGTCGGCGTCACCCGCCGGTTCGGCGGCAGCGTCGCGCTCGCGGGCCACGACGTGACGCGGATGCGCCCCGACCAGCGCGCCCGCGCCGGCATCGGCTGGGTGCCGCAGGAACGCAACATCTTCCGCTCGCTGACCGTCGAGGAGAACATGACGGCGGTGGCGCAGCCGGGGCCGTGGACGGTGGAGCGCATTTACGAGATGTTTCCGCGCCTGAAGGAGCGGCGGAAGAACTTCGGCAACCAGCTGTCGGGCGGCGAACAGCAGATGCTGGCGATCGGCCGCGCGCTGACGCTCAACCCCAAGGTGCTGCTGCTCGACGAGCCGACCGAGGGCCTCGCGCCGATCATCGTCGACGAATTGCTGCTGGCGCTCGGCAAGATCACCCGCGGCGGCGGCATCTGCTCGATCATCGTCGAGCAGAACGCGCGCAAGATCCTCGGCCTTGCCGACCGCGCCGTGATTCTCGAGCGCGGCGCCATCGTGCATGACGCGCCGAGCGCCGCACTGAAGGACGATGCCGCGACGCTGGAGAAATTCCTCGGCGTGTCCGGCGGCACCGCGCACTGACCTTTTGTTCAACCGGCGTTTCGACGCCCCACCAAGACCAACAAGCATCGGAGACAGATCATGCAGAGAACCTTCCCTCCCTTCCGCGCCGACCATGTCGGCAGCCTGCTGCGCCCGCCGCGCATCAAGGAAGCACGCGCGAGGCTCGAGAAGGGCGAGATCGCGGCGAGCGAGCTCACCCGCATCGAGGATCTCGAGATCGAGAAGATCGTCCACAAGCAGAAGCAGATCGGCCTGCAGCTCGCCACCGACGGCGAGTTCCGCCGCTCGTGGTGGCACTTCGACTTCCTCGCCAGGCTCACCGGCGCGGAGCTGTACCATCCCGAAGGCATCCAGTTTTCCGGCATCACCACGCGGCCGGACAATGTGCGGGTGATCGGCAAGCTCGACTTCCCCGACGACCATCCGATGCTCGAGCACTATCGCTTCCTGCACAAGCAGTGCGCGATGACCGGCGCCACGGCCAAGATGACCATCCCGTCGCCGGCGGTGCTGCACTTCCGCGGCGGCCGCAAGTCGATCTCCAGGGACGTCTATCCGGATCTCGAGCCGTTCTTCGAGGATCTCGCCAAGACCTACCGCAAGGCGGTCAAGGCGTTCTATGACGCCGGCTGCCGCTACCTGCAGTTCGACGACACCGTGTGGGCCTATCTGTGCTCGCAGGACGAACTGGCGAAGGCCCGCGCGCGCGGCGACGAGGTCGATCGCCTGCAGGAGATCTATGCCCGGGTGATCAACTACGCGATCGCCGAGAAGCCCGCCGACATGGCGATCACCACCCATGTCTGCCGCGGCAACTTCCGCTCGACCTGGATTTCGTCCGGCGGCTACGAGCCAGTGGCCGAGACCATGCTCGCCGGCACCAACTATGACGGCTACTTCCTGGAGTACGATTCCGACCGCGCCGGCGGTTTCGAGCCGCTGCGCTTCCTGCCCAAGGGCAACAAGGTCGTGGTGGTCGGCGTCATCACCTCGAAGTTCGGCGAGCTGGAGAAGAAGGACGATCTCAAGCGCCGGCTCGAGGAAGCCGCGAAGTTCGCCGACGTCAACCAGCTCGCGATCTCGCCGCAGTGCGGCTTCGCCTCGACCGAGGAGGGCAACATCCTCTCCGAGGACGAGCAGTGGGCCAAGCTCGGCCTCGCCGTCGAGATTGCAAGCGAGATCTGGGGCAAGTAACACGCCGGCGCCGCCGCCGTGCACGGTGGCGTTTTGGGATCTGTCGGGGCCGGCCGCGCGGGGCGCTGCCGGCCCCGATGCGTTCCGGGGGCGGGAAGCCGGGTCGCTTGCCGCTGCGCCGGACGCTTGCTTCAATGGGGCGCGCCGGCGGTGGCCGGCATGAGACGGGGAAGGTGATGATCGCACGGCTGGAGAGAAAGCTGCGGATGCTGGCGGTGATCGGTGTCGCCGGTGTCGTTGCAGGGCTGGTGTTCGTCAGCGGACAGGGGCGGACGTCATGGCCGACCCTGGCGGCGGCGGTCGCCTATGGCCTCCTGATCTCGCTGTCGATCGGCGGCCTCGAGCTGTTCGTCGCGGATGGCGTGCTGCGCCGCTGGCTCGAGCGGCTGCCGTTCACCGCCAGTGTGGTCGCCCGCAGCGTGGTCTATGCGGGGGTCATCGTTTTGATCCAGGTGTCGCAGCTCGGTTCGCGGCTGGTCGGGCTGCCGTTCGATCCGTCCGAGCAGGGCGTGTGGCACGCCATCGCCTATTCCGGGCTGTTTGCCATCGGCATGAATCTCGCGATCGGCATCGCCAACCTGATCGGGCCGCGTGCGTTCCTGAACTTCGTCACCGG
This sequence comes from Bradyrhizobium sp. 2TAF24, assembly GCF_052115025.1. Lineage (NCBI taxonomy): Bacteria > Pseudomonadati > Pseudomonadota > Alphaproteobacteria > Hyphomicrobiales > Nitrobacteraceae > Bradyrhizobium > Bradyrhizobium sp. 2TAF24. The sequence goes on from NZ_JBFRFW010000021.1 coordinate 16,652, forward strand.
CCGCTATCACGTGCCGGTCGAGGAGAGCCGCTTCGTGCTGTTCGTCGACATCGCCGGCTCGACCGGCCTTGCCGAGCGGCTTGGCGGCATCGGCTTCCATCGTTTCCTCGACCAGGCCTTCAAGCTGTTGACGCAGCCGGTGGTCGACTTTCGCGGCGAGGTGCTGGGCTATGTCGGTGACGAGATCATCGTCACCTGGTCGGAGGCCGCCGGCGGCGTCGACTGCCGGCCGTTGCGCTGCTTCGCCGCGATGCGCGCGGCGCTGGCGAGGTCGGCCGGTGAATTCGAGCGTGCGTTCGGCGCCGCGCCGCGCATCCGCGGCAGCCTGCATTTCGGCCCGGTGATCATCGGCGAAATCGGCAACGTCAAGCGCGCGATCGTGTTCAACGGCGACGTCATGAACACGGCGGCCCGGCTCGAGGAACTGAGCCGCCAGGTCGACGGCGGCTTCCTGGTGTCGCGGACCGCGCTGCAGTGCTTCAACGCCACGCCGCCATTCGCGATGCGCGACCTCGGCCTGCTGCCGATCCGCGGCCGCGCCGATGGCATCGCGGTGGTGGGCCTCGATATGCCCGGCTGAGCCGCGGCCAGCAGCTAGCGCGTCTTGCGGAACGTGAGGTTGAGGCGCTGGCGGCCGACCTGCGGATGCTCGCCGTCGGGCAGCGGCGCGACGCCGTGATAGGCGAGGCGGGCGGGGCCGCCCCACACCACGACGTCGCCATGGCTGAGGCGCACGCGGCGCGTCCTGTCGTTGCGCGACAGGCCGCCGAACAGGAACGTCGCCGGCAGCCCCAGCGATACCGAGACGATCGGCGCGTCGAGGTCGAGCTCGTCCTTGTCCTGGTGCAGCGACAGTTTGGCGCCGGGCTGGTAGCGGTTGATCAGGCACGCATCAGGCACGAGGCGGGCGAAGCCCGCCTCCGCGGCGGCGTCCGCGGCGAGCGCGGCGAAGGCGTCCGGCATCGCCGGCCAGCGCCGGCCACTCTCCGGATCCACGGGATCGTAGCGATAACCGCTGCGGTCGCTGACCCAGCCGACCGCGCCGCAATTGGTCATCGCCACCGACATGCGATAGCCGCCGGGCGTGATCAGGTGGCGGAACGGCGCCTGTGCCACCACCGCGTGCAGCGCCGCCAGCAGGGCATCAGTGCGCGCCAGCGCGAAGCCGCCGAGCACCACCGCCCCCGTGGCAAGAGGCACGTCGCGCGGCTCGCTGGCGAACAGGTCGTCCATCATCTGGCGTCATGGAAGATGATGCCGACGGTGTGGCGGCGGCCGGAGCGCAGCCGGCTGACGCCGTGGCGCAGATTGACGCGGTAGACGCCGCGCGTGCCCTGCACCGGGCGATGGTGCACGGCGAACACCACCGCATCGCCCTGGCGCAGCGGTACCACCTCGGCGCGCGACTGCATGCGCGGGCGCTGCTCGGTCAGCACGAACTCGCCGCCTGTGAAATCGCGCTCGGGCTCCGACAGAAGAATGGCCACCTGCAGCGGGAACACGTGCTCTCCATAGAGATCCTGGTGGAGGCAATTGTAGTCGCCGGCGACGTAGCGGAGCAACAGCGGGGTGGGGCGGGCCTGGCCCGCGGCGTGGCAGCGCGCCACGAAGTCGGCGTGGTCGTCGGGATAACGCACGTCGATGCCCATCGCCTCGTTCCAGCGATTGGCGATCGGCGCAAGGCGTGGATAGAGCGTGGTGCGCAGCGCCGATACGAGGTCGGGCAACGGATAGGAAAAGTATTTGTACTCGCCGCGGCCGAAGCCGTGCCGTGCCATCACGACATGGCTGCGGAAGACGTCGGCGTCGTAGAGCGTGGCGATCCCGACACATTCCTCCGGTGTCAGCAGCTTGCGGATGGCGGCGCAGCCGGAGGCGTCGAGCTCGGTGGAGATTTCCGACCAGGGCATGGCGTCGACACGCTGCGTGACGGCGTCGAGCTGCGGCGGTGCGGCGGCCGCCACGGTGCGTCGTGCCGTGGCTCGACTGGCGGCGGTCATCGTGCGGCCTCCTGCTGCAACAGTTGCGTCTTGCGGGCGACACCCCACCGATAGCCCGACAGTGTTCCGTCGGCGCGCACCACGCGATGGCAGGGGATCGCCACCGCGATCGGGTTGGCGGCGCAGGCGCTGGCGACCGAGCGCACCGCGCCGGGCGTTCCGATGGCCCGCGCGACCTCGCCATAGCTGCGGGTCTCTCCGGCCGGAATGGCGCGCAGCGCCTGCCACACCCGGCGCTGGAACGCGGTGCCGCGCGGGTCGAGCGGCAGCGCGACCGCATGATCGGGCGTTTCGATCAGGCGGATGACGTCGGCGAGGCGGCCGCCGCAGCCGTTGGTGCTGGCGACGAGCTCGGCATGAGGAAAGCGCGTCCGCAGATCGCGCACCAGCGTGTCGGTGCTGTCGCCGAGCAGGAGGGCGCGAATGCCGTTGCCGCTGGCGGCGACGAGGACGGCGCCGAGCGCGCAGGCGCCGGTGGCGTAGGTGAGGACCGGATCGGGAGATGGCCGCATCCGGAATTGATCCATGAACTTGTCCATGGCGATGCCTCCTTGTGTGGGCGTGACCGTTGCGCCGACGATGCGTCCGCGGACCTGCGAACTCCACCCGATTCCCGACGGCGGGTTGGCAGGCGCTGTCGAAGGGCGGCTGCCGTCGTCGGTGGCGACAGCGGCATCCGCACGACGGCCGGATTCGCATGGCGAGAGCGTGCGGAAGGTCTCGCTGTGGTTGCCGAGAACTCGATGTCCCTTCTTATCTGATTGAATTCACTTCATAAAAATAGCGTCATGGAACTGTCATTCTGCCAGTCGGCGCCTCGGTTATGTTGCCGGGCGTTGCTGTGTCAGCGGAATGTCAGTGAGGTCCATCGCGATGAACGAAACCGTCAACCTACCGGCCGTCACAAGCGATGCCTCGGCGGTGGCGCGGATCAAGTCGGAGATCGATATCTCCGACCGTTCTCGCATTGTCACCTTCGGGGATCGTGCGCAGCGCTCGGTCGTCGAGTTCGCGGACAGGATCCTGGCCCAGACCCAGAACCGCGAGCTCGGAACGACCGGCAAGCTGCTGTCGGACATCCTCGCCAAGGCGCGCGGGCTCGATCCCGCGGCGCTGCAGGACAGCGGCTTCTTCACCCGCTTGTTCTCCTCCGTGGAAGCGCGCCTGCGGCGTTTTTCTGAACAGTTCGGCGATGTCGCGTCCCAGATTGACCGCGTCTGTGTCGAGCTCGACCGCAACAAGGAGACGCTGCGGCGCGATATCGCGCTGCTGGACGACCTGCACGAACAGACCAAGTCCGCGCTGGTCGATCTCGACAGCCATATCGCCGCCGGCAAGGGGTTCGCAGAGGAGTTTCGTCGCGGCCAGCTGATCGAGCTGGAACGCGCGGCGAAGACCGGGGCGCAGAACAGCGACGCCCTGTTGGCCGCGCAGACCTATCAGGACGCCGTGCAAGCGCTCGACCGGCTCGAGAAGCGCGTGTTCTATCTCCAGCAGGCGCGTCAGATCGGCATCCAGCAACTGCCGCAGATCCGCATCGTCCAGTCGGGCGACGAAACCCTGATCGAGAACCTGCAGGCCACCACCGAGCTCACCATCCCGGTGTGGAAGCAGAAGATGATCCTGCTGCTCGGGCTGAAGCGCCAGGAGTCGGCGCTGGCCCTGCAGAAGACCGTGACGGACGCGACCAACGCGATGATGCGCCAGGCGTCTGAGATGATGAAGTCGCAGGCGATCGAGATCGAGAAGCAGTCGCAGCGCGGTATTGTCGATATCGAGACGCTGGAAAAGACCAATCGCGATCTGATCGATACGGTTTCCGGTGTGCTGAATGTGCAGGAGCAGGGCCGCAAGAAGCGCGCCGATGCGGAGCAGCGCATGGCGCAACTGACCGACGAGCTGAAAGTCGCCCTGTCCAAGACTCCCGCATAAGACCGCCGCATGAAGCTGACATCGCCGATCAGGCTGCTTGTCGTCGCGCTCGGCGCATGGCTGCTCGCGGCCTGCGCCAAGCCGGTGCCGGAATTCACCATCCTGTCCGGCTCCGAGAACGAGGTTCTGGCGCCGCTGGTGCAGGAGTTCTGCAAGTCGCGCGGGGCGACCTGCACGATCCGGTATCAGGGCTCGCTCGATATCGCGCTCGCCCTCAAGTCGGGCAACGATCCGGCGGCCGATGCGGTGTGGCCGGCGGCGTCGATCTGGATCGACATGTTCGATACCCAGCGACGGGTGAAGTCGGTCCGGTCGATCGCGCAGATGCCGGTCATCCTCGGCGTTCGCCGCGCCAAGGCGCAGGCGCTCGGCTGGGTGGGCGCCAAGGTGACGTCGAGGGACATTCTCGCCGCGGTCGAGGGCGGCCGCCTGAAATTCCTGATGACGTCGGCCACCCAGTCGAACTCGGGCGCGGCGGCCTATCTCGCCATGCTGGCCGCGGGCATCGGCAAGCCCGACCTGATCGAAGCCGGTGATCTCGACAAACCGGGCGTGCTCGCGACCGTTCGCGCGCTGCTGCGGGGTGTCGAGCGCACCGCCGGCTCGAGCGGCTGGCTCGCCGACCTTTACCGCGACGGGGAGCGGACCGGCGCCGACTACGAGGCGATGTGGAACTATGAGGCGGTCATCAAGGAGACCAACGACAAGCTGATCGCCGACCGGCAGGAGCCGCTCTATGCGGTCTATCCGGAAGACGGCGTATCGGTTGCCGATTCACCGCTCGGCTTCGTCGAGCGGGGCCGCGGCAACGACGTCGAGAGCTTTTTCAACGACCTGCAAGCCTTCCTCCTGAAGGACGACGCGCAGGCACGCATTGCGAGGACCGGGCGCCGGGTCGAGCTCGCCCGTGCGGCACAGCTGCCCTTGGACCCGGTGACCAACGTCAATCCCGGCCGCGCCGTCACGGTGGTTCGCCCGCCGGAGCCGGCGGTGATCCAGAAGGCGCTGGGGCTCTATCAGGAGGCGCTGCGCCGGCCATCGCTGACGGCGTTGTGCCTCGATCTCTCCGGAAGCATGCAGGGCAGCGGCGAAAAGCAGTTGCTCGACGCGATGAAATTCCTGTTCACGCCCGCGCGCACCCGCGAGATGCTGGTGCAATGGTCGAAGCAGGATCAGATTATGGTGTTGCCGTTCAACGACCATGTGCTGTGGACCGCGAGCGCGAGCGGGGACGACAGCGAGCAGGCCGGCCTCCTCGCGCGGGCGCTGGAGCTGCATGCCGGGGGCGGCACCGACTTCTACACCTGCGGGGCGCGGGCGCTTGCCGCCATGAAGCCGTCGCTTGATGACGGGCAGCACCTCGCCGCGATTGTCATCATGACCGATGGCAAGAGCCAGGGCGAGATGGCGACCTTCGAGCGCGCCTGGCGCGCGGATGGCCGGCGGGTGCCAGTGTTTGGCGTCACCTTCGGGGACGATGCCGATCGCAGCCAGCTCGACGCCCTCGCCAGGCTTACCGGCGGCAGGGTTTTTGACGGCACGAAGAACCTGACCGACGCCTTCCGTGCTGTCCGCGGGTACAACTGAATGCCGGCCCTTCCGTCTGGCAGCAACTGGGTCGTCGGAGGGGTGGTCGCAGCCGTCCTCCTTCCTGTGCTGGCGATCGGCGCAGCCATGCCGTTCTGGGGTGCCGTGCTCATCAGCGTGCTGGCCGGCTGCGGCACCGTCGCCGTCGTTGCGCCACGCCAGCCGTTCGCGCGGCTCGATGCCAGCGGCGCGGCGCGCGGCAAGATCGAGTTCGCGCGCGAGCTACTGACGGACGCTGAACCGCTGACCGGGCGCATGGAAGCGGCCGCGGCGTCGATCCGCACGCCCAAGATCGCCGCGCATGTCCGCCATCTCGTGACGATCGCGCGGGATATTTTCGCCGCGATCGAAAAGGATCCGCTGCGGATCGACCGTGTCAGGCGCTTCCTGACCTATTACCTGCCGCGCGCAGCCGAGATCGCGGAAGCCTATGATCTCCTCGAACGCAGCACCGTGCCGGATGCCGCGCGGATCGCGGCGACCAGCGAATTGATCGACCGCCTCGATGTCGCCTTCACGCGCTACGCCGCGAGCCTGCAGGACGCCGACCTCGACAAGCTCGATATCGAGTTCAAACTGCTGAAAAGCGCCCTCGACGAGGATCTGGGGCCGGCATCGTCGTCCGGCGCACCGTCCGGTCAGGGCAAGGGGAGATCCTGATGGCCATTTCGCGCCGCGCCTTCGGTGTCGGCCTGCTTGCCGCGAGTGCCGCGGCGACAGGCGGCTATATCTATCTGCGTGGCCACCCGGAGATTGCCGGACGAATGGGCGAGTCGAGGCGGCTGTTCGGATTCGCCGGCGGCGAGAAGGAGGGGTTCCTCGCCAATGCGCGGGTGCGCAACCTGCTCGAACGCCGCTTCGGGCTGGTGCTGGATGCGCGCCGTGCCGGCTCCGTCGAGATGGTGCGCGAGCGTGCGTTGCTCGACCAGAAGCCGCAATTCCTGTGGCCGTCGTCGTCGGTGCTGGTTGAGGTGGCGCGCAGCTCCGGGGTGAAGATCTCGCGCGACCAGGTGATCTTCAATTCGCCGATCGTGCTCTATTCCTGGGATCGCATCGCCGACGGCCTGGTCAAGGCGGGCTTCGCGGAGTCCGCCGGGGGGCCGCGCTACACGGTCGACCTGTTGAAGCTGCTCAAGGCCATCGTCGCCGGCCAGTCATGGGCTGACATCGGGGTCTCCGACCTGTTCGGCCGCGCGCGCGTCGTCTCGACCGACCCCAACAGGTCCAACTCGGGCTTCATGTTTGCGGGCCTCGTCGCCAGCGTGCTGAGCGGCGACCTCGTCATGATCGACACGCTGGGGCGTGTCGACGGCGACGTCGCCACGGTGTTTCGACGCATGGGGTTCAAGCCGCCGTCGTCGGGCAAGCTGTTCGATGATTATGTGACGGGCGGCGTTGGCGCTCAGCCATTGATTGTCGGTTACGAGAACCAGCTCGTCGAATGGGTGCTGCAGGATGCCGAGCGCTGGAAACGCGTCGAGGCCAACGCGCCGGCCAAGCCTGTCATCCTCTACCCGCGGCCGACAGTGTTCTCCGCGCATCCGCTCATCAGCATCAACCGCGAAGCCGACGATCTCATCGATGCGCTGATGAATGAAAGCGTGCTCGAGCTGGCCTGGGAGGATCACGGCTTCCGCGGCCCGCTCGGCACCATCGGCAAGGCGCGCAACGCGCTGCTGCAGTCGCGCCTGCTCGATCGCGTCGACGCGGTGCTGCCGATGCCGGACGCGCCCGTCATGCTGGCGCTGCTGGATCGGTTGGCCGCCTAGTTCGCTTTTGATGGAAACGCGACCGCACCCGCGGCCCCGCGCGGGTCTTGCGGCTATTTCGCTGGCCTGCCCACGCTCTCGTAGGTGAAGCCGTGCTCGGCCATCTCGTCGGCGCGGTAGATGTTGCGCAGGTCGACGATCACCGGCTGCGCCATCTCCGCCTTCAGCCGCTTGAGATCGAGCGCGCGGAATTGCTCCCACTCGGTCACGATCACCAGCGCGTCGGCCTTCGCCGCGCAGGCATAGGGGTTGTCGCAGTAGGTGATGGCGGGCAGTTCGAGTTTGGCCTGCTCCATGCCGACGGGATCGTAGGCCTGGACATGGGCGCCGAGGTCCTGCAGCGCGGTGATCAGCGGGATCGACGGCGCCTCGCGCATGTCGTCGGTGTTGGGCTTGAAGGTCAGGCCGAGCACGCCGATGGTCTTGGCGCGCAGGTTGCCGCCGAGCGCGGCGGACACCTTGCGCGCCATCGCACGCTTGCGGGCGTCGTTGACGGCGAGCGTCGCCTCGACGATGCGCAGCGGTGCGTCGTGGTCCTGCGCAGTCTTGATCAGCGCACGGGTGTCCTTGGGAAAGCACGAGCCGCCGAAGCCGGGGCCGGCATGCAGGAACTTGCCGCCGATGCGGTTGTCGAGGCCGATGCCGCGGGCGATGTCCTGCACGTCGGCGCCGGCGCGCTCGGCGAGGTCGGCGATCTCGTTGATGAAGGTGATCTTGGTGGCCAGAAATGCGTTGGCGGCGTACTTGATCAGCTCCGCCGTGCGCCGCCCGGTGTACATGATCGGCGCCTGGTTGAGGTAGAGCGGCCGATAGATCTCGGCGACGACCTTGCGCGCGCGCTCGTCCTCGGTGCCGACGACGATGCGATCAGGATGCTTGAAGTCGCGGATCGCCGCGCCCTCGCGCAGGAATTCGGGATTGGACGCCACCACCACGTCGGCGTCGGGATTGGTCTCGGCGATGATGCGCTCGACGTCGTCGCCGGTGCCGACCGGCACGGTCGACTTGGTGATGACGACGGTGAAACCCCTGACGTTCTCGGCGATCTCGCGCGCGGCGGCGTGGACGTAGCTGAGGTCGGCGTGGCCGTCGCCGCGGCGCGACGGCGTGCCGACCGCGATGAACACCGCCTCCGCGTCGGCGACGGCATCGCGCAGGTCGAGGCTGAAATCGAGGCGGCCAGCGGCGGTGTTGCTCGCCACCAGCTCGTTGAGGCCGGGCTCGTAGATAGGGATCTCGCCGCGCTGCAGCGCCGTGATCTTGGCCGCATCCTTGTCGATGCAGGTGACCTGATGGCCGAAGTCGGCGAAACAGGCGCCGGACACCAGCCCCACATACCCCGTGCCGATCATTGCGATACGCATGCTGCCGTTCCAATTCGTTACGCTGGCGGGCGCCTTTTAACAGGGGCGTCCCGCTGTGGCGAGGGCCCGCCGCCGCGGTCATTCTGCACCAGGTTGCTGTCGTGGCTCACGTTTTATTGCCGCGAACCGGTCCCTGTTCCCAGCGAAACGGCTATACGTGAGTCCTGTGATTCATTTGCGAACCGCGGACGGTGCTGACTGGCGATGAAAAACGACCCGCTGCTGGCCCAGATTTCCGACTATTGCCGGGAGGCCGGCATCGCCGAATCGACCTTCGGCCGCCTTGCGGTCAATGACGGCAAGCTGGTGTCGCGGCTGCGCGAGGGCAAGCGGATCACCACCGACACGCTGGACCGCATCCGGGCCTTTCTTGGCGAGGGCCTGCCCGGCGGCGCCCCGCCGCCGCGGCCGGAACCGCTGGAGAAGCGCGATCCCCGGGGCAATTTCCGCTTCTTCGAGAATCGCCAGAAATACCTGCTGTTCGTCCACACCTGCAGCGAGAAGCGGGTGGTGGCCCAGCGGGTGGAACTCGAATTCGCCAGCATCCACCCGCGGCCGCCGGCGCTGCGGGTGTTCGATGCCGGCGTCGGCGATGGAACCGTGCTGGCCCGCGTTATGCGTTCGATGCATAGCCGCTTCCCGCATATGCCGTTCTATGTCGCCGGCAAGGAAATCAGCCTGGAGGACGTCCGCCTGGTGCTGGACAAGCTGCCGGACCGCTTGTTCGAGCATCCCGCCACCGTCTTCGTCCTGACCAACATGCACTATGCCGAGGCGCCCTGGCTGGCGCCGCGCTCGCCGGCGGCGGCGGCCGGCATGATCTGGCGGGAGGTCGCGCTGGGCGGCAACGCGGCGGGGGATTTCGAGGCCCAGATCGCGCAATTGCAGCCATTTCTCGAGGAAAACTGGCGCGCCAGCGTCAGTGCACGCTCGGGCATGCCGGTCTATGAGCGGCCGATCGCGCTGGTGTTCTTCCGTGAGGACCACCGGTTCCTGCTCGATGCGGTGATTCCCCAACCCGGGCGGGTGGAGGCCAATTTCGACCTGGTCATTGCGTCGCAGCCCTACCGGGCGAAGTCCTCGGTCAACTTCCGGGCCAAGCGGATCATTGCACCGCTCGCCCGGGCGTTGCGGCCCGGGGGGCGCCTGATCGGAATTCACTCCTATGGCCATGATCCCGGCATGGAGATCATCGAGGCAGTGTGGCCGGGAGAAAATCCTTTCTCCGTGAGCCGTCATGAGCTATTGCGCGCGGTGAAATACGAGCTGGGGACAGCTGGCCGGGATCTTAACTTCAACGCCTATTCGGACGCGCGTTCCATCTTCCGATACGATATGGAAGCATTGCCGAACGAGGTGACCGGAGCGATCGGGAGCTCGACGGCCTTTGCAGCCTGGAACGCGGCGGTGTATGTCGCTCAGATCGAGGACGACCGGTTGACGGAGATGACCCAGAGCGGCCGGTATCTCGACGCGACCCGGGATGTTCTGCGCCGGCACAACGGCCTGTGGTTCTACGATGAATCCTACGTCATTTCGCGCCGGCGTGACTGACGTTTCATGATCATTCTAAACGGACCGCTGGATGGTCCAGCGGAAGGGGTTTTTTGATGCGCGCATCTTACCTGTTCACCAGCGAGTCGGTGTCGGAAGGTCATCCGGACAAGGTCTGCGATCGGATTTCCGATGAAATCGTCGATCTCTTCTTCCGTGAAGGCCCGAAGGCCGGCATCGACCCCTGGGCGATCCGTGCGGCGTGCGAGACCCTCGCCACCACCAACCAGGTGGTGATCGCCGGCGAGACCCGCGGCCCGTCGACCGTCACCAAGGACTGGATCGCCCACGTCGCCCGCATGGCCATCAAGGACATCGGCTACGAGCAGGACGGCTTCCACTGGGACAAGTGCGACATCAAGGTGCTGCTGCACCCGCAGTCCGCGGACATCGCCCAGGGCGTCGACGCGCTGCAGCCCGGCACCAACAAGGAAGAGGGCGCCGGCGACCAGGGCATCATGTTCGGTTACGCCTGCAACGAGACGCCCGAGCTGATGCCGGCGCCGATCTACTACGCCCACAAGATCCTGCGCCTGATCTCCGAAGCGCGCCACGCCGGCACCGAGGCGGTGCTTGGCCCGGACTCCAAGAGCCAGGTCACCGTGCGCTATGAGAACGGCCGTCCCGTCGGCGTCACCCAGATCGTGGTGTCGCACCAGCATCTCGTCGAGAACCTGACCTCCGCCAAGGTGCGTGAACTGGTCGAGCCCTACGTGCGCAAGGCGCTGCCGGATGGCTGGATCAGCAAGGACACCATCTGGCACGTCAACCCGACCGGCAAGTTCTACATCGGCGGTCCGGACGGCGACGCCGGCCTGACCGGCCGCAAGATCATCGTCGACACCTACGGCGGCGCGGCGCCGCACGGCGGCGGCGCGTTCTCCGGCAAGGATCCGACCAAGGTCGACCGTTCGGCGGCCTATGCGGCGCGCTACCTCGCCAAGAACGTCGTGGCGGCCGGCCTTGCCGATCGCTGTACCATCCAGCTGTCCTACGCCATCGGCGTCGCCAAGCCGCTGTCGATCTATGTCGACGCCCATGGCACCGGCAAGGTGCAGGAGAGCCAGATCGAGAAGGCCGTCGCCGAGGTCATGGACCTGACGCCGCGCGGCATCCGCAAGCATCTCGATCTCAACAAGCCGATCTACGCCCGCACCTCCGCCTACGGCCATTTCGGCCGCGCGCCGGACGCCGAGGGCGGCTTCTCCTGGGAGAAGACCGATCTGACCGACGCGCTCAAGGGCGCGGTCTGACACGTTTCCGGACGAGGCGTGGCCGCAAGGTTGATTGCGGCCGAACCGTCGTCGGCGTGACTTAAAATGCGTCCAAACGAGAAATGAGAGCGCGCAACGCTCTCATTTTTTCCTCATTCATGTTGCGTGTTCCCCGCGGCTTCTCGCATGTCCGGGGACATGCCTTTCAAGGGATCCTCCATGAGCACCGCCGACTACATCGTCAAGGACATCAGCCTCGCCGCGTTCGGCCGCAAGGAAATCGACCTCGCCGAGACCGAGATGCCCGGCCTGATGGCGACCCGCGCCGAATTCGGCGCGTCGCAGCCGCTCAAGGGCGCGCGCATCGCCGGCTCGCTGCACATGACGATCCAGACCGCGGTGCTGATCGAGACGCTGAAGGCGCTCGGCGCCGACGTGCGCTGGGTGTCCTGCAACATCTACTCGACCCAGGATCATGCCGCGGCGGCGATCGCGGCGGCCGGCATTCCGGTGTTCGCCTACAAGGGCGAGACGCTGACCGAGTACTGGGACTACACCGCCAAGCTGTTCGACTGGCACGGCGGCGGCATGCCGAACATGATCCTCGACGACGGCGGCGACGCCACCATGTTCGTGCATCTCGGCCTGCGCGCCGAGAACGGCGACACCGCGTTCCTCGATAAGCCCGAGAGCGAAGAGGAAGAAGTGTTCTTCGCGCTGCTCAAGAAGAAGCTGGCCGAGAAGCCGAAGGGCTGGTTCGCCGAGCTCGCCAAGAGCATCAAGGGCGTGTCGGAAGAGACCACCACGGGCGTCAACCGCCTGTACCAGCTCGCCGCCGCCGGCAAGCTGCTGTTCCCGGCGATCAACGTCAACGACAGCGTCACCAAGTCGAAGTTCGACAACCTCTATGGCTGCCGTGAATCGCTGGTCGACGCCATCCGCCGCGGCACCGACGTCATGATGTCGGGCAAGGTCGCGTTCGTCGCCGGCTTCGGCGACGTCGGCAAGGGCTCGGCGGCGTCGCTGCGCCAGGCCGGCTGCCGCGTGCTGGTGTCCGAAGTCGATCCGATCTGCGCGCTGCAGGCGGCGATGGAAGGCTATGAGGTCGTCACCATCGAGGACGCGCTGCCGCGCGCCGACATCTACGTCACCGCGACCGGCAACAAGGACATCATCACCGTCGACCACATGCGCGGCATGAAGGACCGGGCGATCGTCTGCAACATCGGCCACTTCGACAACGAGATCCAGGTCGCGGGCCTTCGCAACCTGAAGTGGACCAACATCAAGCCGCAGGTCGACGAGATCGAGTTCCCCAAGGGCAACCGCATCATCCTGCTGTCGGAAGGCCGCCTGGTGAACCTCGGCAACGCCATGGGCCATCCGTCGTTCGTGATGTCGGCGTCGTTCACCAACCAGACGATCGCGCAGATCGAGCTGTGGACCAACCCCGGCAAGTACGACAAGAAGGTCTACACGCTGCCCAAGCACCTCGACGAGAAGGTCGCGATGCTGCACCTCGCCAAGATCGGCGTGAAGCTCACCAAGCTGCGTCCGGACCAGGCGGCCTACATCGGCGTGACGCCGGAAGGCCCGTTCAAGTCGGATCACTATCGCTACTGATCGCGTGCGGCCGTCGGGCCGCGCGACATCCCCGTCATGAAAAAGCCCCGGATCGCTCCGGGGCTTTTTTGCGTCTGCGCGACCCGCTTTAGGGAGACAATTCTTCGAGTGTTCTGCCCTTCGTTTCGATCGCAAGCAGTGCTGTGACGATCGCGCCGACAAGCAGCACCGCGGCGAATGCGACGAACACAGATTGGATTCCGGCCTTCGCCAGCAACCATCCAACCGCGATAGGGCCGGCCGAAGAGCCGAGCCGCAACCACGCACTGCCGAGGCCGGTGCCAAGTGCCCTCAGGCGAGTTGGATAGAGTTCGGCTGAATAGAGGTAGAGCGAGAAGGTGATGGTCTGGACAACGGCGTAAGCGAGGCCTGCCAGGATCAGCACCTCGATCGGTGAGGTTGCGCCGAGAGTGGCGAGGGCGATGAGGGGGAGCGAACCCAGCATGAATGCGAACACGTACCAGCGCTTGCGCCCGACTTTGTCGATCAGCAAAGCACAGCACACGGCGGCTGCGACGCCAGCGGCCGATGTCAGCAAGCCATAGAGCAGGCTGGTTTCGAGCGGCAGGGCGAAGGTCTGGCGATAGAGGGTCGGCAGCCAGGCGATAAGCCCATTGGCGACAAAGTAGGAACAGAACCACAGGGCCCAAATAGTGAAAGTGCGCCGGCGATAGAAGTCGGAGAAGAGTTCGCTCCATTGCGAACGTGCGTTCATCTTGGGTTTCGCTGCGATCGGCTGGGGATCTGCCAGCACATGGCCCTCGGCCCTCGCGCTGGCCTCAAGCTTCGAAACGATAGCGTCCGCTTCGGCATAGCGTCCATTGGCTGCAAGCCAGCGGGGCGATTCCCTCATAAAGAAGCGCAGGGGAAGCAGGACGATCGCAGGCGCCAAGCCGACCATGAACATCGCCTTCCAGCCATAGGCAGGCACCAGCGCACGGGCGATCAAGCCGGCTCCGACGAGGCCGAGCAGGAACATCACCTCATAGAGCAGAAAGAACCGGCCTCGCCCCCGTGAGCCAATGTATTCGTTGATGTAGGCGCTGGCGACCGGCACCTCGCCGCCCGTTCCGATGCCCTGGATAAAGCGGAACAAGACCATCGACGCTGCGCCTGCGGCAAACAAACAGGCGATATCCATGCTGACGAAGAGCAGGATGGTGAAAAGCAGCACCTTGAGGCGGCCGAAGCGCTCGGCCAGCCAGCCGAACAACACGGCGCCGATGACCTGGCCGAGATAACCGGCCGAAAGAATCATTCCGGTTTGCTCCGGCCGGAGCCCCCATTCGCTGACGAGCACCGGCATGGCGTAGGCAATGGCGATGACCGTATAGCCATCGAAAAAGGTCGCTGCGCCAATGATGTTGCGAGTCCAGAAGACTTGCCTGGTGACGGGCAAGCGCTCAAGCCGGGCGCTGATGTCGCCTGACGGGAATACTGCGGCGTCGGCTTGCGTTCGCAGGGAGTGCTGATTCATCACGTTCCTCCTCGCCGCCGGAAGCTTATTTGCTCCGTTCGGCCACGTGCATCTTCCGGTTGGGGGCGGCGGCACGCCGCTCGCGACGCTTCCGGTGCATGCATCGGAAGCGTCGCGTCGTATTACTCGGCGGCCAGCAATTCCGGCGCGACCGCGCCGATACCCGCAGCATCGAAGGCCGCAAAGATCTCCTTCTCAGCTTTTTCGCCGAGATTCTTCAACGGTTCGCGGATCGTCGCATGATCGAGCAGACCACGATGAACGAGGCCGAGCTTCAGCGCCACGGTCCCTTCCATATGCGATCCGCGGTGGTAGACGGCGCGGGTGACAGGCAGCAGTTGCTCGAAGATCTTGCGCGCCGCGGGATAGTTCTGCGCCTTCCCGGCCTCGATCAGTTGCACCAGCAGTTCCGGTGCGATGTTGCCGTACCCGACCAGCAGGCCGTCGACATCAAACATCGTCGGCAGCAGCCATTCGTCATGGCAGGAGAGAACCTGCAGTTTGGGGTTGGCCTGCTTGATCTGCGGGATCTCGACGTACCAGCGCTTCATGTTGCGAACGCCGTTCTTGGTCGCGACGACACCTTCCTGCACCGCGATCTCCAACTGGGTATCGAGATCGTAGGAGGCCTTGGTTGCGTCGGGGTACTGGAACAGGATGCATTGCAGGCCTGATTCCTCCCAGATCGCCTTGTAGCGGGACTGCGGCGCGCCCTTTTGATAGCCAAAGCGCAGCCACCCGTGGTTCGGATAGACCAGCGCGCCCGTTGCCCCTGCGGCCCTGCACTTCCTGGCCTCTTCAGCCGCGACCTTGGTGCCTTCGCCGGTGATGCCCGCGATGATCGGCACAGCGCCGTTGACCGCCTCGACATAGGTGCGAATGAGGTCAAGGCGCTCCTTTTCGGTCAGGAACGTCCCCTCGCCAGCGTGCCCCAGGATGACGAGGCTCTTCACGCCTTCGATCGATACCAGCCACTTGGCCAGCCGCGCATTGGCGGGGTGATCGACTTCGCCGTCACGCGTGAAGGCGGTCACCGGGGCGGGGCTGAGGCCTCGAAGGTCCATGGGGGTCATTGCGCGTCTCCTCTGAGCGGATGCATGAGAACGTTATTGGGAACGTTCCCATTGGAATATTGCAATCGTTCCCTGTCAAGGCTAGAATCGCATCTGCGGAAAGAAATTCGTTTCAGGGTGACGGATGTGACCGAGCCTCCCAAAGCGCACCCTGCCTCCAGCCGGGTCACAATTCTCGATGTTGCACGCGTGGCGGGCGTGTCGAAATCGAGCGTGTCGCGGTTCCTTGATGAACGGCTGCCCCGATCGGAGAGCGAGACGGCGCGGCGGGTCAGGCAGGTCGCCGCTGAACTGGGTTATGTGCGCGACGTATCGGCTGCCAGTCTGCGGCGCGGGCAGACCAACACGATCGGCGTCATCGTTCCGCGTCTCACCGACACGGTGATGGCCATGCTCTACGAGGCGATCGCTCGCGCCTGCAGTCGGTCCGGTCAGTTCGCGGTCGTCGCGACGACCGACGATGAATCGGATGCAGATCGCGCTGCAGCGCAGACGCTGATCCAGCGCGGCGTCGACGGCTTGATCCTCTCGACCGCGCGTGAGGGCGGTGGCCTCGCCGAAGAATTGCTGGAGCGCGAAGTGCCGTTCGTTCTTGCCCTGCGCACGGATGGAAGGAGCCTGTCCTCGGTCGGCGACGATCGACTGGGCGGCTATCTTGCGACCCGTCATCTTATCGATCTCGGCCATCGTCGGATCGGCCTCATCGCAGGCCCGGACTATGCCTCAAGCAGTCGGGAGCGGCTTGCGGGCTACCGTCAGGCCATGGCTGAAGCAGGCCATGAGATCAATCTTCGCTGGATCGTGCCTTCGACCTTCGGCATCCAGTCCGGTGCCGACGCTGCAATGGCATTGATGGCTCTGAAGCCCGCGCCGACCGCGATCTTCGCGGTCAACGACAACACGGCGATTGGTGCGCTCTCGGCCCTGACGCGGCTCGGCCTGTCCGTGCCGAGCGACATCTCGCTCGTCGGCTACAACGATATTCCGCTCGTCAGTCTCCTGCCCACGCCGCTGACATCGGTGCGTGTTCCTTTTGATCAGATTGCGTCCAATGCTCTCGATCTTCTCAATGCCGGCGCAACATCGCCGCGTGAGCGGATGAGAGTGGCGGCACCAACGCTCATCCCACGCAAGACAACGGCCGCGATCGGTCGCTAGCGAGGTCGAGGGGCTCATTCCTTCCGTTCAGGTCGGGTGGGACGCGCAGTTCATGGTGCCCGGCCTTTCCGCGACATCCTCGCCTCATGAAAAAGCCCCGGATCGCTCCGGGGCTTTTTTTGCATCGTGCGGCTGAACAGTTCCTCGGCGTTCAGCCGGTCTCGGTCACGACCCCGATCCCCGCGATGCAGGTCCGTTGTCTCCTTGAGGTCTGTTGTCTCTTATCGTCAGTTGTCCATCCGCTGGCCCGCGGCCCGCTGCTGGATGCTTTCGAGGGTTTGCGAGACTTCGAGGCTCGCCATCGACAGCAGGTAGGCTGCCATCCGCTGATCGAGCTTCTCGGCCAACTGCATGGTGGACGCGATCCGGTTGCCGAGTTCCTTGAGTTCCTTCTGTGACTGCATTCTTCTCCACCGCAGACTGTTGTGGCCTTCGACAGGCGGGAGGACGAGAACGAGCACAACTGCCGCCCGGCGCGGACAGCCAGAGACTCGTCAAAAACGGCGGAATATGTGGCCCGAGCCCCCGGCGCTGACCATTGGCCAGTTCTGGCTATTGACCGCGGAATGTGAGCAATCGCAACCGGACGGAACCTCAAAAACGGCAATAGCCCCGGGAGGGGCCATCGCAATGACAACGGGCCGGTTCGGCCGGCAGAGAGCCCGTCAGGCGGGCTCGCCGATCGCGATCTTCAGGGTGCCGATGCCGTCGATGCCGCACTCGACCCGGTCGCCGGGGGAGAGCGCCGCGACGCCGGCCGGCGTGCCGGTCATGATGATGTCGCCGGCCCCAAGCGACACCTGCAGTGACAGGCGGGCAATGATCTCGGCGACATTCCAGATCATCTCGGAGAGGTCGCCCTTCTGCCGCTCGCTGCCGTTCACCGACAGCCAGATCCGGCCGCTGGTCGGGTGGCTGATCTCGCTCGCCGGCCGCAGCGCGCCGCAGGGCGCGGAGAGGTCGAACGACTTGCCGATCTCCCAGGGCTGCTCCTTCTTGCGCGAGGCCATCTGCAGGTCGCGCCGGGTCAGGTCGATGCCGACCGCATAGCCGTAGACATGGTCCAGCGCCTGAGCAGGGGCAATGTTGAGGCCGCCGCTCTTGAGCGCCACCACCAGCTCGACCTCGTGCTGGAAGTCCTTGGTCAGCGTCGGGTAGGGGATGATCGCGCCGTTCGGGGCCAGCATGTCGGCATGCTTGGCGAAGAAGAACGGCGGCTGGCGCTCGTCATTACCGAGCTCGCGGATGTGCTCGAGGTAGTTGCGGCCGACGCACCAGATCCGGCGGACCGGGAAGGTCTTGTCGAGGCCGGCGATCGGCAGCACGGGCGTGGCGGTGGGGGGAATGACGAAGGAAGCGCTGGTCGACATGATTGGGGGTCCGCTGGCTGGGCGACAGGAAGGAGCGGCGCAGGCCTGCGGGCCGGCGCCGGCCCCAATTTAGGCGGAGGTCGCCACCGGCGCCAGCGGCGCCGCTTCACGATGCTGCAAGCGGAAGAACGAGGCGTAGCGGCCGCCGCGGCGCAGCAGGTCGTCGTGCTGGCCAGATTCGACGATGCGCCCGCCCTCGACCACCAGGATGGCGTCGGCATGCATGATGGTGTGCAGGCGGTGGGCGATGACCAGCGTGGTGCGGTTCTGGCACAGATGCGTGATGGCTTCCTGCACCTGCCGCTCGGACTCCGAATCCAGCGCCGCGGTGGCCTCGTCGAGCAGGATCAGCGGCGCGTCCTTGAGCAGCGCGCGGGCGATCGCCACGCGCTGGCGCTGGCCGCCGGAGAGCTGGGTGCCGTGCTCGCCGACCGGGGTGTCGTAGCCCTGCGGGAAGCCCATGATGAAATCGTGGGCGCAGGCGGCGCGCGCCGCGGCGATCACGTCCGCCTCCGAGGCGCCGAGACGGCCGAACGCGATGTTCTCGCGGATGGTGCCGCGGAACAGATAGACGTCCTGGCCGACATAGGCGGTCTGCTGGCGCAGCGAGCGCCGCGAGATGGTCGAGATGTCCTGGCCGTCGATCACGATCTGGCCGCTGTTCGCCTCATAGAGGCGCAGCAGCAGCGCCAGCACCGTCGACTTGCCGCCGCCGGACGGGCCGACCAGCGCGGTGACTTTGCCGGGCTCGGCGACGAGATTCATGTGGTCGAGCACGACCTCGTCCGGGCGGTAGGCGAAGCTGACGTCGCGCAGCTCGACGCGGGCCTGCGTCAGCTTGAGCGCCGGCTTGTCGCTGTCGTCCGGCTCGGTCGCCGGGCTGTCGACGATCTCCAGCAGCTTGCTGGCGCCGATCAGGTTGCTGTTGAGGTCGAGGTTGAGGCGGGCGAGGCGCTTGGCCGGCTCGTAGGCGAGCAGGAACGCGGTGACGAACGAGAAGAACTGGCCCGGGGTCGAGCCCTTCACCACCACGCCATAGCCGCCATAGATCAGCGCGCCGGCGATGGCGAAGCCGCCGAGCATTTCCATCAGCGGGCTCGAGCGGTTGGAGACGCGGGCCATCTTGTTGGCGTTGCGCTCGACGGCCGCGATGTTGGCGTCGATGCGCGCGCGCATGGTGTCTTCGAGCGTGAACGCCTTGACCGTGCGGATGCCCTGCAATGATTCCTGCATGGTCTCGAGGATGTCGTTGGTGTTGGCGAACTGGGTGTGGGCGAGGTTGCGCACCCGCCGCACCAGCTTGCGCAGCACGATGATCGCCGGCGGCGCCACGACGAGGCCGAACAGCGACATCACCGGGTCCTGCATCAGCATGACGACGACGAGGCCGATGAGGGACAACAGGTCGCGGCCGACCGCGGTGATCAAAAGGCTCAGCACCTGCGTCACCGAGGTCGCGCCGGCGGTGAGGCGGCCGAGGAATTCCGAGGAGTGGCGGTCGGAGAAGAAGCCGATGCTCTCGCTCATCAGCTTGCTGAACAGCCGGCGCTGGTTGGTGGCGACGATGGCGTTGCTGATCTGCGACAGGATCACCGACTGGCCGTAGGTCGCCGCGCCCTTGGCGGCGAACAGCGTCATGGTCACCAGCGACAGCATCAGGATGGCGTGGAAGTCGCGCGCCACATAGGCGGCGTTGATGACCTCGCCGAGCAGATAGGCGGACCCGGCGGTGCAGGCCGCCACCACCGCCATCATGGCGAAGGCGACGAGGTAGCGCCGCCAGTAGGTGAGGCCCTGCTCGGTGACCAGGCGGCGGATCAGGACCGCGGCGCCATACGGATCGTCCGTGATCTTTCTCGGGGTCTTGGTCGGGGGCTTGGCAGCAGTATCGGTCATCCGCGGTCCGTCGACGGGCATGGGAACAGGCGCACGTGGTTCCGGCCGCTGGAACCGGTTGCGGCTGGACCATACGGCGGCGTTCGGCCGAGCCTTGTCGGGGTGCTGGCCCCTTGGAGGCCAGGTTCGTGCGAAACGCTTGCCTCAATGCCCTCGCGGGCGGGTTTTTTCAAGCCAAATCAGGGCTTGACGCCGGGCGGAGCGCTGCTCCGCGGCCTGTTTCGGGCCTCCCGGGGGGAAATCAGGCCGCCCTCAGCAGGCTCCCCGCCTGATCAGAACTTGCGGTCGAAGATTTCGGTGCTGTCGTGATAGTTCTCACCGCGCGAATCTCTGATCTGAGCTGATCACACGGGGAGTACGGAGCGTATGAAAGCTGAAAAAAATCTCATCGCGGCATTGATCATCATACTTCTGACGCCGTCCATATCCCTTGCAGATGGCATCAATGGCGAGAGGATTTTTTTGAAGAGATGCGCTGTGTGCCACGGCGTCGATATCAAAGGTACAGGGCCATTGGCTCAGAAAAGCGTTCCTCCAACGCCCGATCTCACAACCCCTGCGTTCAGGAAACGCCTGCGCGATTATCCAGGCGTCATCGTATCGTCCGTCATCCTCCGTCCAAACGGCGATCTCATTCCGAAAACATTGCGAGAGAACGGCGTAAAGCTGCCTGCATTCGCATGGACGGTTCAGGATTTCCGCGATCTGAATGAGTACATGGCGGGGGTCATCACAAAAACGAATTGACCGCGTCGCCGCGCATTTCTCCGGGATCGTCGCAAAAGCCCCTTTTTGAGGGGCGTGGCGGGTCAGGCGATCGCGGCGCGGCTGGTGCTGCTGCGTTCCTGCAGCAGCTTTTCCTCCCAGGCGAGCGCGTGGGCGGCGATGGTATCGAGGTCGTCGTGGCGCGGCGTCCAGTCGATGGCGCTGCGGATGCGCCGGGTGTCGGCGATCATGGTCATGATGTCGCCGGGGCGGCGATCGGCATGCTGCACGGCGAAGTTGCGGCCGGAGACGCGCCGCACCGCCTCGATCACCTCGAACACCGAATAGCCGCGGCCGTAGCCGCAGTTCAGCGTGGTCGAGGCGCCGCCATCCATGAGGTAGCCGAGCGCGGCGCGATGGGCGTCGGCAAGGTCGCTGACATGGATGAAGTCGCGAATGCAGCTGCCATCCGGCGTCGGGTAGTCGGTGCCGTAGACGTCGAGCTTGGCGCGCTGGCCGGTGGCGGCCTCCACGGCGATCTTCAGGAGATGGGTTGCGCCCTGGGTCGCGAGCCCGATGCGGGCCTGCGGATCGGCGCCGGCGACGTTGAAGTAGCGCAACACCACATAGTTCATGCCATGGGCGGTGGCGACGTCGTGCAGCATGATCTCGGTCATCAGCTTCGACATGCCATAGGGCGACAGCGGCCGGGTCGGCGCTTCCTCGACCACCGGCATCTGCTCGGGGTTGCCGTACACGGCCGCAGTCGAGGAGAAGATGAAACGGGGGATGTTGCACTTCACCGCGACGTTGAGCAGGTTGCGCGTCGTCATGGTGTTGTTGCGGTAGTAGCCGAGCGGGTCGCGCAGCGATTCCGGCACCACCACGGAGCCGGCGAAATGAATGATCGAATCGACATGATGGGCGGCGATCACGCCCTCGACCAGGTTCTCGTCGGCGACGTCGCCGATGAACAGCGGCACGCCGTCCGGAAGGTAGTGGGAGAAGCCGGTGGACAGGTTGTCGATGACCACCACGCTCTCGCCGGCCTCCGCCAGGGCCAGAACCATGTGGCTGCCGATATAGCCGGCCCCGCCGGTCACAAGAACGGTCATGCGATCACCTCATTCCCCCGGCGGCCGGAACGCGGCCGCCGCATGTGCTGTCGGCCGGATAGCCTCCGGCGCGGGCACGACAGTGCATGGCGCTTGGTCGATATCAGGTATAACGCAGCGGGCGCGCGGCGCATTTCTGTGGCTTTTTGCGTCCGAAACCGCTTTATGGTTTCCAAACCGTAACGTCGAAGGTGCGTATTTCCTCTCGTCGCATGTCCAGCATCCTGATCATCAAAACCTCCTCGCTCGGCGACGTCGTGCACCAGATGCCGGCGATGACGGACCTGCGCCGCGCGCATCGCGACGCGCGGCTGACCTGGGTGGTGGAGGAGGCGTTCGCGCCGCTGGCGCGGCTGCATCCGGCGGTCGATGCGGTGGTGCCGGTGGCGACGCGGCGCTGGCGCAAGCAGCTGTTGCGCGGCGCGACATGGCGAGAGATTTCGGCGTTCCGCACCGCGTTGCGCACCGTCGCGGCGCAGATGGTGGTCGATACGCAGGGTCTGTTGCGCTCGGCGCTGATCGCGCGCGCCGCCGGCGGCGAACGCCACGGCTATGACCGCGACAGCATCCGCGAGCCGATCGCCTCGCGCTTCTACGATGTCACCCATCGCGTCGGTCGCGACCTGCATGCGGTGACGCGCAATCGCCTGCTCACCGCGGCGAGCCTTGGTTATGAAGCGCGTCAGGCGATCGACTATGGCCTGGTGCGGCCGCCGCGCGGCGACGGCGCGCCTTATGTGGTGCTGCTGCACGGCACCTCGCGCGCCAGCAAGGAATGGCGCGAGGTCGACTGGATCGGGCTTGGCAAGTGGCTGGCCGCGCGCGGCTTCGCGGTGCTGCTGCCGTGGGGCAATGCGGCGGAGGAAGTGCGGGCCGGCCGGCTTGCGGCGGCGATCCCGGGGGCGAAGGTGCTGCAGCGCCAGCCGCTCGATGTCACCGCAACGGTGATCGCAGGCGCGGCGCTCGTGGTCGGCGTCGACACCGGGCTTCTTCATCTCGCGGCGGCCTACGGCGTGCCGCTGCTCGCGATCTTCCTCGCCACCGAGCCGGGGCTCACAGGGCCGGTCGGCGGCGGCACGATCACGGTGCTGGGCGGCAAGGGGCAGTATCCGTCGTTCGTGCAGGCGGCGAGCGTGCTGGAGCAGCAGGTGCTGCCGTCAGTCACCTTGTGACGGATCGAGCAGCGCGGCGACGAAGGCATCGAGATCGCCGCCGGAAAACTTGACGCCCCTGACTCCCGCGGCGACCGCCGCGTCGATGTCGATGTCCTTGTCGCCGATCATGAAGCTGTTCGCCCTGTCGACGGGCCAGTGCGCCATCAGGTCGAGCAGCATGCCGGGCTTCGGCTTGCGCCAGTCGCTGTCGCGGCGATAGCGCGCGACCGGCGCCTCGGGATGATCCGGGCAATAGCGGATATCGTCGATGCGCGCGCCGGCGCGCGACAGCTCCGCGCGCATCCAGTCGTGCAGCACACGCACGTCGTCCTCGCTGAACATGCCGCGGGCGACGCCGGACTGGTTGGTGACGACGAACACCAGGTAGCCGGCGTCGTTGAGCCGGCGCACCGCGCTCGCCGCGCCCGTCATCCAGCGGACGCGGTCGCGGTGGCCGATGAAGTCGTCGTCGTGGTTGAGGACGCCGTCGCGGTCGAGGAAGGCGGCGGGCCGCGGCGCGAGCGGGCTGCTTGAGCCGCTCATGCCTTCGCGGCGGCGAGCAGCATCTGCTCGATCTCGTCGCAGACGGCGTGGCCGGCCATCATGTGGATCTGCTGGATCACCGGCGTGTCGTCGGTCGGCGCGACGAGCAGCAGGTCGCAGTGCTCGCGCATCGCTTCGCCCTTGAGGCCGGTGAAGCCGACGGTGGTCAGGCCCTGCGCGCGCGCGATCTTCAGCGCCGCGATGACGTTCGGCGACTTGCCGGACGTCGAGAAGCCCCAGAACACGTCGCCGCGCTGGCCAAGACCCTGCACCTGGCGCGCGAACACCTGCTCGAAGCCGTAATCGTTGGCGATGGCGGTCAGTGCCGAGGTGTCGGTGGTCAGTGCGATGGCGGCCCAGCCCGGGCGGTCGATCTTGTAGCGGCCGACGATCTCGGCGGCGAGATGCTGGGCGTCGCCGGCGCTGCCGCCGTTGCCGGCCATCAGCACCTTGTGCCCGGCCTGCAGCGCCCCGGCGGTCGCGGTGGCGATGGCGTGGGCGGTCTGCACCAGGCCGTCGTCGCAGGCCGCTTCCGTCATGGCCGCAAGCGAGCTCTGGAAGTGGGCAGCGATCCGGTACTGGCTCAAGGGAAGCTCCGCCTTTCAGAAGTGTGCCGCAGTGGTACTGGCCGCCCGCCGCCGGTGCAAGCGCTCAGGTCGGCACCGGCGCGGCGGTAATCCCGAGCCCGGCCAGGATGTCGCCGGCAACCGTCAGGACCCGGGCGGCGCCGATGTCGGTCATGCAGCGGTGGTCGTTCACGGCGCAGACCGGCTTGTGGCACGGCTGGCAGGACAGCTTGGTGTCGCATTGCAGCGTGGCGGCGAGGCCGTTGAGCGGCGCCCAGTGATAGGGGCTGGTGGGGCCGAAGATGCCGACCGAGGGCGTGCCGATGGCGGCGGCGACATGCAGCAGCCCCGAATCGTTGGAAATGGCGAGGCGGGCGGCGGCGAGCGCCAGGATGCCGTTGCGCAGGTCCGTGCCGGTGAGGTCGCGCACCCGCGGCCCGCCGGCGGCGACGATGGCGTCGGCGAGCGGCTTCTCGCCGGGGCCGCCCACCACCCAGACGTCGATGCCGCGCGCGGCGAGCTGCCGGGCGAGCTCCGGATAGGCCGTCCAGCGTTTCGCCGGGCCGACCGCGCCGGGGGCGAGCGCCACCGCCGGGCCGTCTCCCAGGCCGTTTCTGGCGCGCCAGGCGGCCATCTCGGCGGCGGGGACGACGAGCTGGGGCGGCGGCCAGTCCATGGTCAGGTGGGTGCCGCGCGGCAGCGTCAGCGCCACCTTCTTGTCGATCATCCGGGGCAGGGCCCGTTCGCCCCAGCGCCAGTCGTTGAGAAGGCCGAACCGCACCTCGCCGACGAAGCCGACCCGCTCGGGGATGCCGGCGAGCGCCGGCGCGAGGGCGCACTTCCAGGTGCGCGGCATCATCAGCGCGGTTCCGTAGCCTTCCGCCCGCAGGGCTTGCGCCAGCCGCCATTGCTCGGTGAGCGCGAGCTGGCTGCGCGGCAGGTTCCAGACCACCCCCTTGCGCACCCCCGGCATGTAGTCGAGCAGCGGCGCCACCAGGCTGGTCGCCAGCATGTCCACCGGGCGGTTCGGCCAGCGCTGCTTCAGCACCCGCACCGCGGTGTGGCCGCGCACGAAGTCGCCGATCCACATGTAGGGGACGATCAGGATCGGGCGGGTGTCGGACGGGTCGACCTGCGACGGATCCAGCTTGAAGTATGAATCTTGATTCATAGTTATATGACAGTCCCACGGCCCGGCGGGCTGGATTGGCGCGCGGTGGCGCGCTTGTCTGCTGCCTGCCGGTTATCGCCTGCCGCCGGCGGCGTCCAGTGGCGTGGCGAGAAATGTTGACGCCAGCCCCCGTCCCCAGAAGGTGCATGAATGACACCGGACGTGAGTTGCCTGCCGGCCGGGTCTGGGGCAAAGGTGGCCCCCGCAACGCAAAACTGGAACTTGTCATGCTGCTGGTGACCGGTGGGGCCGGATTTATCGGATCGAATGTCGTGGCCGCGCTCAACGAGGCCGGCCGCGCCGATGTCGCGGTCTGCGACCACCTCGGCAGCGAGGGCAAGTGGAAGAACCTCGCCAAGCGCCAGCTCGCCGACGTGGTGCCGCCGGCCGAGCTGATGGCCTGGCTGCAGGGCCGGCGGGTCGAGGCCATCATCCATCTCGGGGCGATCTCGGAGACCACCGCGACCGACGGCGACCTCGTCATCGACACCAATTTCCGCCTGTCGCTGAAGCTGCTGGACTGGTGCACCGCCAACGCGACGCCGCTGATCTACGCCTCGTCGGCCTCGACCTATGGCGACGGCGAGCAGGGGTTTGCCGACGACAGCTCGGTGGCGGCGCTGAAGCAGCTGCGGCCGATGAATCTCTATGGCTGGAGCAAGCACCTGTTCGACCTCGCGGTGCTCGGGCGGCTGGAGGCCGGCGACAAGCTGCCGCCGCAATGGGCGGGGCTGAAGTTCTTCAACGTGTTCGGCCCCAACGAGTACCACAAGGGCACCATGGCGAGCGTGCTGGCGCGCCGCTTCGACGATCTGCGCAGCGGCCGCGAGGTGCAGCTGTTCAAGTCGCACCGCGACGGCATCGCCGACGGCGACCAGCGCCGCGACTTCATCTATGTTGACGACGTCGTGCGCGTCATCATGTGGCTGCTGTCGCGCCGCTCGGTCAGCGGGCTGTTCAATGTCGGCACCGGCCACGCCCGCAGCTTCCGCGACCTGATGCTCGCCGGCTATGCCGCGCTCGGCCGCGCGCCGAACATCACCTACATCGACATGCCCGAGCAGATCCGCGGCAGCTACCAGTATTTCACCGAGGCCAAGGTCGATCGCCTGCTGGCCGCGGGCTATAATGGCGGCTTCACGCCGCTGGAAGAGGCGGTCGGCGCCTATGTGAAGGACTTCCTCGACCACACCGATCGTTACCGCTGATCGCGCCAACTTCAGGATACGGACGCTTTTTCATGTTCGATTTCGACGCGCTCGCGGGCGCCATGGTCCGGCAGACGGTGCTGTGCATCGGCGACCTGATGCTGGACGAGTTCGTCTATGGCGAGGTGTCGCGCATCTCGCCGGAGGCGCCGGCACCGGTGATCGCGGTCCAGCGCAGCGAGACCAATGTCGGCGGCGCCGGCAACGTCGCGCGCAATATTGCGAGCCTGGGCGCGCGCTGCCTGTTCGTCGGCCTGGTCGGCGCCGATGCCGCCGGTGACGTGCTGCGCGCTGCGCTCGGGCGCGAACCGCAGATCGAGCCGCTGCTGGTGACGGACACGGCGCGGCCGACCACGCGCAAGGTGCGCTACGTCTCCGAGCATTTCTCCACTCACATGCTGCGCGCCGACTGGGAGCGCGCCGCGCCCGCCGCGGAAGCGGTCGAGCAGCAGCTGATCGACACTGCGCTCGCGGCGCTGCCGCGCGCCGACATCGTGCTGCTGTCGGACTATGCCAAGGGCGTGCTGACCGCGCGGGTGATCCGTCATGTCATCGATGCCGCGCGCAAGCTCGGCAAGCGGGTGATCGTAGATCCCAAGAGCGCCAACTTCGCGATCTACCGCGGCGCGACGCTGCTCACCCCGAACCGCAAGGAATTCGCCGAGGCGAGCCGCAGCCGCGCCGGCAGCGACGCCGAGATCGCCACCGCTGCGCGCGAGCTGATGCTGCTCGCCGACTGCGAGGCGATGCTGGTGACCCAGAGCGAGCACGGCATGACGCTGGTGCCGGGCGAGGGCGCGCCGGTGCATGTGCCGGCGCAGCCGGTCAAGGTGCGCGACGTCTCCGGCGCCGGCGACACCGTCGTCGCGGCGCTGGCGGTGACGCTGGCTGCCGGTGCCGACTGGGAAGGCGCGCTGCGCTGCGCCGCCGCGGCCGCCGCGGTCGCGGTCAGCAAGCGCGGCACCGCGACGGTGGCGCTGTCGGAGCTGCGCGGCCGCATTCTGCCGCCGGCCTCGCTCGCCGTCGAGCAGAAGATCGCCGCCAGCGCGGCCGATCTCGACGCCCGCCTCGCGGCGTGGCGCGAGGAGGGCTTGCGCATCGGCTTTACCAACGGCTGCTTTGATATCCTGCATCCCGGCCATGTCCGGGTGCTGACCCAGGCGCGTGCCGCCTGCGATCGTCTGGTGCTCGGCCTCAACAGCGACGCCTCGGTGAAGCGCCTCAAGGGCGAGGGACGACCGGTGCAGAACGAGCTGTCGCGCGCCGAGGTGCTGGCGGCGCTGGAAGCGGTCGACCTCGTTGTGATCTTCGAGGAGGACACGCCGCTCGAGCTGATCAAGCAGGTCAGGCCGGCCGTGCTGGTCAAGGGCGGCGACTACACCCGCGAGCAGGTCGTCGGCCATGACGTGGTCGAGGCCTATGGCGGCGAAGTGGTGCTGGTCGACATCCTGCAGGGCCACAGCACCACATCGCTGGTGCAGCGGGCGC
This sequence comes from Bradyrhizobium sp. 2TAF24, assembly GCF_052115025.1. NCBI lineage: Bacteria > Pseudomonadati > Pseudomonadota > Alphaproteobacteria > Hyphomicrobiales > Nitrobacteraceae > Bradyrhizobium > Bradyrhizobium sp. 2TAF24. The sequence continues at coordinate 44,619 of NZ_JBFRFW010000021.1, forward strand.
GCGAGGGGCGGACGTGAGCGGGGGCGCGATCGCGCGTGATGGTGCCCCGGCCGGCGGACCGGGGCGCGGACTGATGGCCGCGCTGCGCGATCCGGCGGTGCGCATGCGCAACACCGACATTTTCGCGGCGCTCGCCGCGGCGTCGCTGCCGTGGTCGACGACGCCGCCGGCGGTGTTCGTCGCGCTGTGGCTGATTGCGCTCGCCTTCACGGTCGACTGGCGGGAGCTGCTGGTGTCGCTGCGGCGGCCGGCCTGCTTGCTGCCGCTGGCGTTTTTCGCGCTCGCGGTCGTCGGCACGCTGTGGGCGTCGAGCCCGTGGCCGGAACGGCTGCACGGCATCAATCCGGTGTCCAAGCTGCTGCTGATCCCGCTCCTGATCTACCATTTCGAACGCTCGCGGCGCGGGCTGTGGGTGCTGGCGGCGTTCCTCGCCTCATGCGCGCTGCTGCTCGCCTGGTCCTATGTCGTGCTGGTGTTTCCGGCGCTGAAGCTCACCGCGACCGACGGCGTGCCGGTCAAGAACTACATCGACCAGAGCCAGGAGTTCGCGCTGTGCATGTTCGCGCTGGCGTTTCCGGGGCTGGCGCTGGTCCGCAGCCGGCGGTGGGGCCTCGCGCTCGCCTGCGCGGCGCTGATGCTGGCGTTCTTCGCCAACATGATGTTCGTGGTGTCGGCGCGCACCGCGCTGGTCTACATGCCGGTGCTGCTGGCGCTGTTCGCTGCGCTGCACCTGCGCGCGCGCACCACGGTGCTGCTGTTCGCCGGCGCCGCGGTGGTGGCCGTCGCGGTATGGTTCTCCTCGCCGTACCTGCGCGAGCGCGTCACCCATATCGGCGTCGAGTACGAGGGCTATCAGAACAACCAGATCACCTCGACGGCGCAGCGGCTCGGCTACTGGACGCGGTCGCTGAAGTTCATCGCGAAGGCGCCGCTCGTCGGCAACGGCACCGGGTCGACCAAGATGCTGTTCGAGCAGGATGCGGCCGGCAAGAGCGGGCTTGCCGCCGACGTCATCGGCAATCCGCACAACCAGACGCTCAATGTCGCCGTGCAGTGGGGGCTGCTCGGCTGCCTCGTGCTGTACGCGATGTGGATCGCGCATCTGCTGTTGTTCCGCGGTCCCTCGCTTGCGGCCTATGTCGGCCTGCTGGTGGTGGTGCAGAACATGGTGAGCTCGCTGCTCAACTCGCACCTGTTCGATTTCCATGAGGGCTGGATGTATGTCATCGGCGTCGGCGTCGCCGGCGGCATGGCGCTGAAGGCGCGCCGCGACGATGCGGCTGCGCCGCCGCGAGGGGCCGCCGCGAGCGGAGGTGCGCGGCCATGATCCGCCTCTACCGCATGACCTGGCGCAACTGGCTGATCGCGCTGCATGACGTGCTGGCGACCGGCGCCGCGGTGCTGGTGGCGTTCTACCTGCGTTTCGAGGGCTCGCGGCTGTTCGACCGCCTGCCGCTGCTGCTGTGGATCCTGCCGTATTTCCTGCTGTTCAGCTTCGTCGTCAGCTACCTGTTCCAGCTGACCGCGACCAAGTGGCGGTTCATCTCGCTGCCGGACCTGTTCAACATCCTGCGCGTCTCCACCGTCTTGGCGGTGGCGCTGCTGGTCGTCGACTACATCTTCCTGGCGCCGAACGTGTTCGGCACCTTCTTCCTCGGCAAGACCACGATCATCCTCTACTGGTTCGTGCAGATCTTCTTCTTCAGCGGCGCGCGGCTCGCCTACCGCTATTTCCGCTACACCCGCACGCGCAACCAGGCGCGCGTGATCGCCGCCGCGCCGGCGCTGCTGATTGGCCGCGCCGCCGACGCCGAGGTGCTGCTGCGCGCCATCGAGAACGGAGCGGTGAAGCGGTTGTGGCCGGTCGGCATCCTGTCGCCGTCGCTGGCCGACCGCGGCCAGATCATCCGCGGCGTGCCGGTGCTCGGCGGGCTCGACGACCTCGGTGACGTCGCCGGCGATTTCGAGCGGCGGCAGAAGCCGTTCGACCGCGTGGTGATGCTGCCGTCGGCGTTCGAGCCGGACATGCAGCCGGAATCCGTGCTGATGCGGGCGCGCAAGCTCGGCCTCACGGTGAGCCGGCTGCCGTCGCTGGAGGAGAGCCGCGATACGCCGCAGCTTGCCCCGGTGGCGGTGGAAGACCTGCTGCTGCGGCCGAGCGTCAAGATCGACTATGGGCGGCTCGAGGCGCTGGTGAAGGGCAAGGCGGTGGTGGTCACCGGCGGGGGCGGTTCGATCGGCTCGGAGATCTGCGAGCGCGTGGCGACGTTCGGTGCTGCGCGGCTGCTGGTGATCGAGAACGCCGAGCCGGCGCTGCATGCGGTGACCGAGCAGCTCGCCCAGCGCGGCGCCGATGTCCAGATCGAGGGCCGCATCGCCGACATCCGCGACCGTGACCGCATCATGCGGCTGATGCAGGAGTTCAAGCCCAACATCGTGTTCCACGCCGCGGCGCTCAAGCATGTGCCGATCCTGGAGCGCGACTGGGCCGAGGGCGTCAAGACCAACATCTTCGGCTCGGTCAACGTCGCCGACGCCGCGCTCGCCTCCGGCGCCGAGGCCATGGTGATGATCTCGACCGACAAGGCGATCGAGCCGGTGTCGATGCTGGGGCTGACCAAGCGTTTCGCCGAGATGTATTGCCAGGCGCTCGACCGCAAGCTGCAGAGCAAGGGCAACGGCAAGCCGCCGATGCGGCTGATCTCGGTGCGGTTCGGCAACGTGCTGGCCTCGAACGGCTCGGTGGTGCCGAAGTTCAAGGCGCAGATCGAGGCGGGCGGGCCGGTCACCGTCACCCATCCGGACATGGTGCGCTACTTCATGACCATCCGCGAGGCCTGCGACCTCGTGGTGACGGCGGCGACCCATGCGCTGCAGCCGCAGCGGCCGGACGTCTCGGTCTATGTGCTCAACATGGGCCAGCCGGTGAAGATCGTCGATCTCGCCGAGCGCATGATCCGCCTGTCCGGCCTGCAGGTCGGCTACGACATCGAGATCGTGTTCACCGGCGTGCGCCCCGGCGAGCGGCTGCACGAGATCCTGTTCGCGCACCAGGAGCCGACCGCCGAGATCGGCATTGCCGGCATCGTCGCCGCCCGGCCCGCCGAGCCGCCGCTCGAGACCCTGCGCGGCTGGCTGGGCGCGCTGGAACAAGCCGTCGTCACCGAGGACCGCAGCGTGATCGAGGGGGTGCTGCGTGATGCGGTGCCCGAGTTCGGGCGGGCGGCGCAGGCTTAAATTGTCCGCCGTGGCCGCGCGAAGCGCACCAGCACGAGCGTGACCGCGGCTGCGCCGGCGGCGACCAGCACGATGCCGGCCGGCGCCGACGGCCACACCAGCGACAGCGTGGCCAGGGCGGCCAGCACGAGGTTCAGGACGAACACCTGTCCGACCACCTCGATCACCGCAAAACCGTTGTCGGTGGCGCGCTGGTAGAAGTGGCTGCGGTGGGCTTCCCAGACCTTCTCGCCGCGGCGCAGGCGCAGGCCGAGGGTGAGGGTGGCATCGGCGAGATAGTACAGCGGCAGCAGCAGCGCGGCGGCGAGATGGCCGCTGCCGGCCAGCAGGATCAGGCCCCAGCCGGCGAGCAGGCCGAGCGGCAGGCTGCCGACATCGCCGAGGAACAGCCGCGCGACCGGGCGGTTGAAGGGGGCAAATCCGAGCAGGGCGCCGGCAAGGGCGAGCATCACCGGCAGGCTCTCGGCAGGAGCCGCGCCGGTGACGGCAAAGGCGGCGAGCGCCGCGGTCACCGGGACGAGTTCCGCCACCGTCATCCAGTCCAGCCCGTCCATGAAGTTGGTGAGGTTGACGAACCACAACAGCCCGAGCGCCAGCACCGCCCGCTCCAGCCACAGCGGGCACGGCGGCAGGACCCGCAGGTCTGCGGGCAGGACGGCGATCACCGCCCCGACCGCCGCCGCCTGCAGCAGCAGGCGCGGCAGCACCGGGATCGGCCGGAGGTCGTCGACGGTTCCCACGATGGCCAGCAGCACGGCGGCCCCCAGCACCACGGCGACGGTGCCAATCCCGCCCTGGGCCCCCGTCATGGCCGCCAGGGCGACCGTGGCGATGGCCGCCGCGATCACGGCGATCCCGCCGCCCTGGGGCGTGGGGATCCTGTGGGACGAGCGGGCATTGGGGCGGGCGAGGGCGTAACGGGCAAGAAGGGGCCGCAGCAGGACGATCAGGGCCATGCAAAGGATTGCAGCGGCGATCGGGAGCGCGGCGAGGGACAGGGGGGTAGGCAGAGATGCGATCGTCACGGGGCTGGCGAGTTCCTGGGAGGTTTGTGCCGGATCGGTCTTTCCGCTAGGAGTCCGGCCAGGCGGCGGGGTGTCTGTCGATGGGCCGTGGGTGCGCGTGGGCCCGGGAAGCCGAGCATGGGCCGAAGCTGCCGGCGCGTCACCCCCGGACTGCTCGTCGTCCCCGGGGACGTTGCAGCAGGGATCTGGCAGCAGGAATCCGGCGGCGGTTTCCTTACATCAAGCGGGCCGTCGCGCTCAAGTAAACCGGTCGGAGGCCGCGGGGCGGCGGCGCCGGGACATGTTTTGGATACGTCATAGTCGAGTGGTGATGGGGAAGATCGTCTCGAACGGCTTGCGGGTCTATCGCAAGTATCTCGCTCAGTATTTCATCTTCCGGCTCGGTCGCGAAATCGCGCTCGCGGTCTATCGCGCGGGCTTTCGCCTCAACTGCCGGCTGCGGCGCGGCGACACGATCGCCTCCTATACGTTCGCGTCCTTTTCCGAATTTCGGCGCCGGATGAATCCGCCGACATCGTTCATCGCACCGGCGGCGCATCTCGTCCTGCCGCCGCCGCATATCATCGGCGCGCCATCGGCGGCGCTGGCGATGGCCGCGCCCATCGAGATCGACGTGCCGGAAGCGCGCATCATCGAGATCGCCGGGGCGACCGTGGTCGGCGGCTCGAGCTTCGTCCTGGCGCAGGGCTGTGCGATCCATCCCGATCTGCTGGCGCCGAAAAGCGAGGAATCGCCGGCTGAAATCCGCGGTTTCATCAAGGTCGATGCCGCGCGCACCGCCATGACGTCGTATTTCGGGCCGGTCGCGCGAACGCTGCCGCGCGCGGTCAATCTGCTCGGGCAGAGCGCCGGCAACTACGCGCACTGGATGACGGAGATCGCGCCGAGGCTGGCGATTCTCGATGCATCGTCCGGCTACGATGACTGGCCGCTGCTGGTGGATGGCTGGATCCACCGCAACATGCGGGAGGCTGTCACGCTGTTGTCATGCAAGCCGCGTCCGGTGATTCCGGTCGAGCGCTGGCAGCCGGTGGCGGTCGACGTGCTCGCCGAGGTCTCCGCGACCGGCTATGAGCCGTATATTCCGCACAAGCTCAGCAACAAGCCGCATCCCAGATACAAGAACTGCTTCTCGCGCTACGCGCTCGATGCGCTGCGAACCGCGGCGCAACGCGTCGCAGAGCCTGCGCAGACGGCAGTGCCGGAGAAAATCTATCTGCGGCGGGGAACCGGCAGCACCAACGCCCGCGGATTGAGCAATGTGGATGAGGTCGAGCGCATCATGCGCGACAGCGGCTTTACCCTTGTCGATCCCGGGCAGCTCGGTTTCGCCGAGCAGGTTCGTTTGTGCCGCAATGCGCGCGTCATTGCGGCGCCGGTCGGCGCCAGCCTCGCCAACATGATCTTTGCCCCTGCCGGAGCGACGATTTTGGCCCTCGCGCCATTCTATGAAAACGACAACTATTATTATTATGCCGTGCTAGCCGGGGTGCTTGGACACAAGCTGTTGTTCGTGTTAGGCAAACCCTCATCTCAACGGGCGCACCCCATTCATAATGACTATCACATCGATCCCGGAACCTTGGGCGAGGCGCTGAGAACGTGCCCTTGAGGTTGCGCCCCGGTTCACGCGGGGCGGTTTAGACATCGATGTTCGGATGAAGTCTTTGGAAACGAACGCTAAATGAGCAAGATCGCATTACTTGTCGGCAGCAGCTTCAGTGCCGCGCCCCTGTTCTTTGCGCTGAAGCGGCGTGGGCTCGATGTCTGGGTGTGCGGCAACGCCAAGGACGATCCCTGCCATCAGTATGCGGATCGCTCGTTTTACTTCGACTATTCGGTCGCGGCGGAACTCGCCAATTTTCTGAAAAGTGAGTCGATCGACTATCTGGTTCCGAGCTGCAACGACTACGCCTACATGTCCTGCGCGGCGGTTGCGGAGCAGCATGGCTTTGCCGGCTTCGACCGCTTCGACATCGCGCAGGTCCTGCACACCAAGGTCAGTTTCCGGAAATTCACCGAGGCCAACGGCATTCCGGCGCCGCGCGCGCGGCAGCTGCGCTCGGTCGACGAGGTCGCGGCGTTCGATCTGGCGCAGCCGCTGCTGTTCAAGCCCGACGACAGTTTCAGCGGTCGCGGCATGACCAAGACGTCGGCCGATGCCGATCTGTCCTCGGTGATCGAGCAGGCCCTCAAGGTCTCGCGCTCCGGCCAGGTGCTGGTCGAGGAATTCGTGGAGGGAAATCTCCACAGCCACACCGCGTTCATCGAGGACGGCGATATCGCCTTCGATACCTTCGTCGACGAGTTCTGCACCGTCTATCCGTTCCAGGTCGATTGCTCGAACCATCCGACACGGCTGTCGGCGGCGATTCAGGATGCGGTGCGCGCCGCGATCCGGCGCCTGGTCGGCGCGCTGCAATTGGCCGACGGGCTGCTGCACACCCAGTTCATCGCCGACGGAACGAACGTCTGGTTGATCGAGTGCATGCGCCGCTGTCCGGGCGATCTCTATGGCGGCCTCGTCGAGCGCTCCACGGGCGTGCCGTACCACGATCTCGTCGTCGCCAAGTATCTCGGCGAGCGCTATGCCGTGCCGCCGCGCAACGCCGATCTCAAGCCCTACAGCCGTCACACGATCTCGGTGACGGAGCGCGTCGTCGCCCACTCCTTCAGCCAGAATGCGCCGGCGAAAAACGTCGAGGTGGTGCAGCTCAAGATCAGCGGCGAGGTGCTCGAGCCCGCGCCCTATGACAAGCTGGCCATTCTGTTCGCGGAGCATCACAGCCGGGAGGAGATGCTGGAGGTCGCGCCGCGGTGGGCGAGCCATGTGACGATTCAAGCCCTGGAGCGCGCGTGATGCAGGAGCGGGATGCCGCCGGGCATCGCAAGCTGAAGGTCGCTTTTCTCGGCGGCAGCGTCGACTCGGCGATCGGCCAGGTGCATCGCATCGCGATCGACATGGATCAGCGCTACGAGCTGGTGGCAGGCTGTTTCAGCCGCAGGAGCGCGCCGAACCTGAATACCGCGGCGGCCTATGGCGTCGCGAAGGAACGAGTCTACGACAGCCTCGGCGCGCTGCTGGCGGCCGAGCGTTCCCGCCTCGATGCGATCCTGGTGCTGACGCCGACGGACCAGCACCGCGATCAGGTGCTCGAATGCATCGCGAGCGGCGTGCCGGTGATCTGCGAGAAGGCGCTGGCCGGCTCGTCCGCGGATGCGCTCGCGATCAAGTCGGCGCTCGACAAGGCCGGCGGCTTCCTCGCGGTCACCTACAACTACACCGCCTATCCGATGCTGCGGGAACTGCGCCACCTGATCGATCAGGGACACTTCGGCCCGATCAGTCAGATCCATGTCGAGATGCCGCAGGAAGGCTTTGCCCGGCTCGACGCCAGGGGCAACCGTCCGTCGCCCCAGGACTGGCGGCTGCGTGACGGCAGCAGCATTCCCACGGTGTCGCTGGACCTCGGGACACATGTCCACAGCCTCACCAAGTTCCTGACCGGCGAGAGCCCGCGCGAGCTCGTCGCCATTCAGGACAGCTTCGGCCATTTCGACCAGGTCGCGGACAACGTGCTGTGCATCGCCCGCTATACCGGCGGCCTGACTTCCAATGTCTGGTATGGCAAGAGCGCGCTGGGTTATCGCAACGGTCTGCGCCTGCGGCTGTTCGGCCGCAACGGCGCCGCCGAGTGGCATCAGGAAGATCCCGAATACCTGCATCTCGCCGATGTCGCCGGCCGCAAGTCGCGGTTGGACCGCGGCAGCGGCGAGGCGGTGATCGCCAACCAGGCCCGCTACACGCGCTTCAAGGTCGGGCACCCGGCCGGGTTCATCGAAGCCTTCGCCAACTACTACAGCGACGTGGCGGATGCGCTCGAAGCCTATCGGCGCGACCACAGCGCGAAGTTTCCGCCTTACGTGTTCGGCATCGACGATGCGCTCGAAGGGCTGAGCATGCTCGAAGCCATCAAGTCGTCCTCCACCAAGAAAAGCTGGGTGAGCGTTTCCACATGAAGCTGATCGTCGAAGACGCGGGCAGGCGGGAATGGGCCGAGGTCGCGCAGAGGTTCTGCGGCGAGTTCGTGCGCGACAACGGCCGCAGGAAGTACATCTTCGGCTGCAACGCCTATGGCGAGGATCTCGTCAGGCAGGTCAAGGTCGACGGCTTCATCGACGATTTCTCGAACAACAGTTCGTTCCTCGGGCTGCCGATCGTCAAGACGACGGCGGTGCCGAAGGATGCGATGGTGCTGATCGCCTCCGGCGGCCGTCCGTTCACGGTGATGCGCCATCTCGATACCTTCGGCCTGGAACACCTCGACTATTTCGCGTTCTGCAAATGGTCCGGATTGCCGCTGCGCGAGATCGTCTTCAACGAGGGCTTCGCCGCCGAGTTCGCCGCCAACCGATCCGAATATGAACGCATCTTCGCGGCGCTCGCCGACGACGAGTCGCGGCAGGTCTTCCAGAAGCTGGTGAACTTCCGCGTCAGCTATGATCTCGACAACCTGCGCGGCTTCACCGCGCGCGAGGATGTGCAGTATTTCGAGCCGTTCCTGGCGCTGCAGCGCGGCGGCGAGATCTTTGTCGACGTCGGCTGCTTCGACGGCCACACCAGCCTCGAATTCATCAAGCGCTGCCCGGACTACCGCGCGATCCACGTGTTCGAGCCGGAACAGAAGAACATCGACGTCTGCAAGGCGCGCCTCGCCGGGCACCGCGACATCCGCTTTCATGCCTGCGGCCTGTCCGACCGCAAGGAGCGGCTGCAGTTCAGTGCCGGCGGATCGACCTCCCGGATCGATGAACAGGGCAGCCTGGTGATCGAGGTCGACCGGCTCGACGATGTGATCGACGAGGCACCGACGTTCGTGAAGATGGATATCGAGGGCGCCGAGCTGAAGGCGATCGAGGGCGGAAAGGCGACGATCGCATCAGCCCATCCGCGCCTGGCGATGTCGATCTACCACAATGCCGGCGATTTCTGGCGCATTCCGCAGGCGATTCTGGCGGTGCGCGACGATTACGACTTGTATGTCAGGCATTATACGGAAACCATCTACGAAACCGTGATGTTCTTCATTCCGAAACATTAGGACAATAATCTGTAGGGATGTCCTCAACCCGTGAGATCTAAATGGCTCTGAGCGATTGTAGAATCATTGAACTGCCGAAAATCCAGGACAGCCGCGGCAATCTCAGCATTGTCGAGGCGGGGCGGCAGATTCCCTTCGACATCAAGCGGGTCTATTATCTTTATGATATCCCGGGCGGTGCTGCCCGCGCCGGCCATGCGCATCGCAAGCTGCACCAGCTCATGATCGCGATGTCCGGCGCTTTCGACGTCACGCTGGACGATGGCAAGGAGCGGAAGAAATTCCATCTGAACCGCTCTTATGTCGGGCTCTACATCGCGCCGATGACGTGGCGCGATCTCGACAACTTCTCCTCCGGCGCAGTCTGCATGAACATCGCTTCGGAGTATTATGACGAAGCCGACTACATGCGCACCTATGACGAATTCCTCCAGGAAATCGAAAAGACGCGATGACCAAGGTTCCGTTCCTCGACCTCACCGTTCAACATCGCGCCATCCGCGACGACCTGGTGGCCGCGGCGACGTCCGTGATCGATTCGGGCTGGTATATTCTCGGCAATGAGGTCCAGGCCTTCGAGCGCGAGTTCGCCGAGTACTGCGGGGTCAAGCACTGCATCGGCGTCGGCAACGGCCTCGAGGCGCTGCAGATCACCCTGCGGGCGATGAATGTCGGCCCCGGTGATGAGGTCATCGTTCCCAGCAATACCTTCATCGCGACCTGGCTGGCGGTGACCGGCGTTGGCGCCACCATCGTCCCGGTGGAGCCTGATCCTCAATCCCACAATCTCGATCCCGCCGCGCTCGAGCAGGCGATCACGCCGCGTACCAAGGTCATCATCCCGGTGCATCTCTACGGGCATCCGGCGGATATGGATCCGATCAACGCGGTGGCGCAGCGGCATGGCCTCAAGGTGATCGAGGATGCCGCCCAGGCGCATGGCGCGCTCTATCGCGGCCGCAAGGCCGGCTCGCTCGGCCATGCGGCGGGTTTCAGCTTCTATCCCGGCAAGAATCTCGGCGCGCTGGGCGACGGCGGCGCCGTCACCACCGATGACGATGCGCTGGCCGACCAGATCCGGCTGATCCGTAACTATGGCTCGAAGAAGAAATATGAGCACCTCGTGCAGGGCTGCAATTCGCGCCTCGACGAGCTGCAGGCGGCGCTGCTGCGTGTGAAGCTGCGAACGCTCGAGCAGGGCAATGCTGTCCGGCGCGCGATCGCGGACCAGTACATCGCCGAGCTCGCCAACCGCGGGATCGAGGTCGTCGAGCCGCTGGCGGACACCGTATCGTCCTGGCACCTGTTCGTGGTCAGCGCGGCGGATCGCGAGCGCCTGCGTACGCACCTGCAGGATCACGGCGTCGAGACGATGATCCACTATCCGGTGGCGCCGCACCTGCAGCCGGCCTATGCCGGGCAGAACCACAATGGCAGGACATTCCCGATCGCGGAGCGCTTGCAGAACCGTGTGCTGAGTCTGCCGCTGTTCCCGGGGATGACGGGTCAGCAGGTGGAGCAGGTGCTGGGGGCGATCACGGCCTGGCGGCCGTGAGCCGCGGCCGGGGGCGCCGCCTGATGGAACTTGTTCCGTTCAGGGATTTGCGATCGGGGGCCGTTGTTGGCGTGGCAAGCGTTTGCTAGGTAGCAGAAGGCGTTTGAGGGTTCGGCTGTGAGGCCGGGCCTGTTGATCTTGGGGACCAGCTTCGATGGGTGAGTACGAAGAGCGCTTCGGCCGGGAGTTCGACGGCTTCATCCTTCAACGTGGGCTTGGTGTTCTCAAGGCCATCGTGATCGCGATCATGATGTTCATTTCCATCGATCTGTTGAACGGCAGTGCCGCCAAGGCGCTTGCGGTCGCTTTGATCTGCGCCGTCGTGTCGCTGTTCCGGACCTGGCGCCGCTATCTCGAGCCGATCAGCTTCATTCTGCTGTGCGTGGCGATCGCGGGCTGGCTCGGCTTTCGCTGGGACAGCCTGCGGCTGGTGATCGCTTCGCTGAAGGCCGCAACCGGCCCCAACATGTAGCCTTTCGGCAATTCGAACCCGCGCGCGCCAGCCCTGCCGTTACGCAGCTACCGCTGCGCCGTGATGATGTTTCGTGCTCCGGCGCGGCAACTCCATGCCCGCCGCATCCGGCCAGCCTACGCCGACCACTGCACCCGAACGGAGGTACCCGAACAGAGGCACGCTAACGCGGCCATGCGAACGGGCTGCGTCACGCGAATTGCCGGAATGCCTTTTCCAGCGCGCCGATATCGATCTTGAAGTTTTTATGAAACGGGTGGCCTTCGCCGATCTGGGGGCCGACGACATAATACAGCTCGTGTTTCAGCATGCCGAACAGATTGGACCAGAAATAGTAGCTGGCGTCCTCGTAGTAGGGCGACATCACGATGACCTTGCACTGCTGCCGGGCGAAGATCACGTTGGAGAGTGCGGCGCCGATCTGCCCGACCACCAGTTCCGCATCGCTGAAGATCGAAAGCTGCTCGCGGAATGACAGGCCGCCGGGCTCGATGGTTTCGAAGCCGTAACGGCGGGCGAGCGCTTCCGCCTCGTGATCGTTGACCGCGGTGCGGGTGTTGCCGTTGTTGGCGCGGCGCAGATAGAGCTTGCGGTACTTCTTCTTGCCGGGTGCAGCGGCCTTCAACGCGACATCGCGCAGGCCGAGCAGCGCGGTTCGCGAAAACGGAAACTCGTCCGGGCCTGTTTTCAGGATCTTGCCGCTGGTGACGTATTCCCGGTACTCGGCGGGGATGTAGGCGACCGGTGCGACATGGACGACGCGTTCGGACGCCACCATTTCCCAGCGCTCGACCTGGATGAGCGGCCGCTTGTTGTGGTTCACCACCTGCAGCGCCTCATGGAGGTTGGGGTGAACCCAGCCATCGATCAGCAGCGGCAGGTCCTTGTCCGCGGTGCTGCTGTCGAGCACCACCAGTTTCGGCAGGATTTCCGTGAGCCAATGGGCGTAGTTGCCGGCACATTGGCCGATGATGGTCGCCGCCGGGCCGACGCGCCGCCGGCCGCGGGGCACCCTGGTCCGTATCAGCCTCTGGTCCGGATCGAGGCCCGCCTCGCCGAATGTCTCGGCCGGGCAGACTTCACGCGCCGGATTGTAGAAGCTGGAATGGATGGCTTCGTCACCGACCAGCACGAAGTCGGTGCCGCCGATCACATTGGCTTGTGGAACCTCGGTCAGCGCCAGCCTGGGAGAGGGAACACGAACGGTCTTGAGGCCGGCATATTCATCCGGCGTGAAGCCGATGAAGCGCGGCGAGGGAATCTCGATCAGGGTCTCAGGCTCGATGGTCTGCCTGGAGAGATGATGCTCCTGCGCATAGGTGTCGATCTGCACCAGCGCAAAGGTGTCGCCGCGGTAGCGCAGCGACAGCCGGATCCACTCTCGCCGGTAGCGATCGTGAACCGAGAACACCCAATTCCGCAACGTGCGAAAGGCGGAATAGCGGGAGAGGCGCTTGCGGTAGAACGAGCGAAGCTCTCCCTTGAGCCCGTGGGCCCGCCAATAAGTCGACAGCAAGGTATCCTTGAAGAATCTGAAAATCGGAAAGTGCAGAAGCCGGCTGCGATAGATCGGCCGGAGCGGGGCGAGTGAGCCCGTCTCTAAGCCCAATTCCGCGTCGATGTCGATATCGGGTCGAGGATGTTGACGCTGCATACGGGCCATCGATCTACGGTCGCACGGACAGGGAGTATACGGACAGAAGGATATTCCAGGCTGGACGCAAACTTGCAGGAACTCGTCAAAGCCTATCCGAAAGTATCGGTTCCTTCAATGTTCCGAACCGCTGGTGTCCAGCGCAACCATTGCCATTTTCATAGGTATACCAGTGGCCTGAGCCCTGTGCGGTTCCTCGGGAGCGGCCGCGGCGCGGCCGGGCGATCCCCCGATGTCAATCAGGTGACTTGGCGGACGGTGAGTGATAAGAGGCCCGCGCGATGGTTCCGCTGGGGGCGGATGCAACGATTCTGACCGGTCAGGGGCGGATGCCAGAGAGTGCCAAGAAAAAGCCGAGCTACACGATCACGGCAACAGCGATTCCAGCACAGGCGGTCAATGATCTGCTCGAAGGCGGGCGTCGCTACGAGATGTGGTGGCGCTTTGCGCTGCATGACATCAGGCAGCGCTTTCGCCGCTCGCTGATCGGCCCGTTCTGGCTGACGCTCAGCATGGGCATCATGGTCGGGGCCATGGGCCTCGTGTTCTCGACCATCTTCCAGCAGGAGATCGCCGGCATCCTGCCCTACATTTCCGTCGGCCTCATTCTCTGGGGCTTCATCAGCTCGTGCGTGAACGAAGGCGCCGGCGTGTTCATCACCAGCGCCGACTATGTCCGCAACGTGCCAATTCCGCTCAGCGTGCACGTCTATCGCATGATCGCGCGCAACGTCATCATTCTCGCCTTCAACATGACCATCTACCTTCTCGTGCTGGTGGTCTTTCCGCATCCGCTGAACGCGAACTATCTGCTGGCCATTCCCGGCTTCGCGCTGCTGCTGGTCAATGTCGCATGGTCGTCGATCGCGCTCGCGGTGCTGTCGGCCCGGTATCGCGATATTCCCCAGGTGGTCGCGAGCCTGCTGCAGGTGATCTTCTTCGTGACGCCGGTATTCTGGTCGGCGCAGACGCTGCCCAACCGGCCGGCGTTCATTCTTTTCAATCCGATCTACCATCTGCTCGAGATCGTCCGGACACCGCTGCTCGGCGGGCTGCCGCACCTGATGTCGTGGGGCGTGGCGCTCGGCTGTGCCGTGATCGGATGCGCCGCGACGGCGCTGCTTTATCGGCGCGCCTATCCGCGTGTGGCTTATTGGGTGTAAGCGGGCATGGCTCACATATCGATCTCCAATCTCACGGTCGAGTTTGCGATCTTCGGCGCCAGCTCGCGCTCCCTGAAGAACAGCATCATCGCTCAGGCGACCGGCGGCAAGGTGATGGCCGGCGCGCGTGACGTCGTCGTGGTGCGCGCGATCGACAGCCTCGACCTGGAAATCCGCGACGGCGACCGCATCGGGCTGACGGGGCACAACGGCTCCGGCAAATCCACCCTGCTGCGCGTCCTGTCGGGCATCTACAAGCCGAGCGCCGGCCGTATCGAGATCGAGGGGCGGGTGGGCACGCTGCTCGATCCCGCCGCCGGCATGGACATGGAAGCGACCGGCTACGAGAACATTTATCTGCGCGGCCAGCTGCTCGGCATGTCGATGCGGGAGATCAAGTCGAAGCTCGACGATATCGCCGACTTCACGGAGCTCGGCGACTTCCTCGCCCTGCCGATGAAGACCTATTCCGCCGGCATGGCGGCGCGCCTCGCCTTCGCGATTTCGACCGCGCCGGAAACCGATATCCTGCTGGTGGACGAGGGCATCGGCGCCGGCGACGCCGACTTCCAGAAGAAGGCCGAGCAGCGCATCCAGCGGCTGTTCGAGAAGACCTCGATCGTGCTGATCGCAAGCCATTCCGAGGAGCTGCTGGCGCGCTTTTGCAACCGTCGCATCCGGATGGAGCACGGCCAGCTGATCACGTCATAGACGCGCCCGGCAAAGCCTTCCGGCGGCAGCGTGATCAGCGCCGAGCGGTCCGCGGCCCTGCCTCAGGTCACGGCGTCCTTATCCGACAGGATCGGGGCGCGGACCGGCCACTCGATGCCGATGGCGGGGTCGTTCCAGGGAATGATGCGCTCGCTCGCGCGATCGTAGTAGTCGGTGGTCTTGTAGATGACCTCGGTGCCGTCCTCCATGGCGACGAAGCCATGGGCAAAGCCGGGGGGAATCCAGATCTGCCTGCGGTCGTCCGCGCTGAGGTGCTGGCTGACCCAGTGGCGATAGCTGGCAGAGTCTTCGCGGATGTCGACTGCGACATCGAAGATGGCGCCGCGAACGACGCGCACGAGCTTGCCCTGCGCATGCGGCGCGACCTGATGGTGCAGGCCGCGCAGCACGTTCTTCCTGCTGATCGAATGATTGTCCTGGACGAAGTCGGCATCGATGCCGACCAGGCGCTCGAAATCGCGCCGGCTGAAGCTCTCGAAGAAGCAGCCGCGCGCGTCGTCGAAGACGGTGGGTTCGAGCAGGACCACATCCGGGATGGCGAGGCGGGTGGCTTTCATTTCAGGAGTTGTTCCCGCGGCAGGTTTTCGAGGTAGCGGCCGTAGCCGCTCTTGCCCAGCGGCTTGGCCAGCGCGAGCAACTGCTCGTCGGTGATCCAGGATTTGCGCCAGGCGATCTCTTCGGGGCAGGCCACCTTGAAGCCCTGGCGCTTCTCCAGCGTGGCGATGAACTGGCCGGCTTCGAGCAGCGAGTCGTGGGTGCCGGTGTCGAGCCAGGCGTAGCCGCGGCGCATGACCTCCATCCGCAGCTGCCCCTCGTCGAGGTAGAGGCGGTTGAGGTCGGTGATCTCCAGCTCGCCCCGTGGCGACGGCTTGAGCGATTTCGCCCGCGCCACCACCGTATCGTCGTAATAATAAAGGCCGGTGACCGCATAGGACGAGCGCGGCCGCTCCGGCTTTTCCTCGATGCTCACGACCTTGCCGTCGGCGCCGAACTCGGCGACGCCGTAACGCTGCGGATCCTGAACGTGATAGGCGAAGATCGTCGCCCCTTCCCGGCGCTCGTCGGCGCGGGCCAGCAGCTGGTCGAAGCTGTGGCCGAAGAAGATGTTGTCGCCAAGCACCATGGCGCTGGGGCTGCCGGCGAGAAAATGCTCGGCGATCAGGAAAGCCTGCGCCAGGCCATCGGGGCTGGCCTGCACGGCGTAGGACAGGTTGATGCCCCACTGATGCCCGTCGCCGAGCAGGCGCTGAAAGCGCGGGGTGTCTTCCGGCGTGGAGATGATCAGGATGTCGCGCAGCCCGCCGAGCATCAGCGTCGTCAGCGGATAATAGATCATCGGCTTGTCGTAGACCGGCAGCAGCTGCTTGGAGATCGACAAGGTCGCGGGATGGAGGCGGGTGCCGGAGCCGCCCGCGAGCACGATGCCTTTGCGTGTCATGTTGCACTCTCGATCAGGGCGCGGACGGTGCGCTCGACGCCGGGGCGCCAGTCGGGCAGCGCCACGTTAAACTGCCGGACGAGCTTGCTGGTGTCCAGCCGCGAGTTGTGGGGGCGGACGGCGCGCGCGCCATATTCCGCCGATGTCACGGGATCGATGCCGTCGGATCCGCAGGCGAGCTTCACGCCATGGCTGCCGGCGATCTGCAGGAGATAGCGGGCGTAGCCGTACCAGCTCGTCGCGCCGGTGCAGGTGAGATGGTAGAGGCCTGACGGCACGTCGCCCGTGAAGGCCTGGGCCAGCGCCTGCGCCGTGACGTCGGCAACGACATCCGCGCCGGTCGGTGCGCCCAACTGGTCGGCGACCACCCGCAGGCGGTCGCGCGTGCGCGCCAGTCGCAGGATGGTGGCAATGAAGTTTGCGCCATGCGGCGCGTGCAGCCAGCTCGTCCGGAAGATCAGGTGCCGGCAGCCCGCTTCCGCGATCGCGACTTCGCCGTCGCGCTTGGTGCGGCCATAGACGCCGAGCGGGTTGGTGGCATCGGTTTCGGTATAGGACGAGGTCGAGACGCCGTCGAACACGTAGTCGGTGGAGTAGTGGACCAGCCAGATGCCGCGGTCACGGGCGAACTCCGCCAGCACGCGCACGGCGTCGACGTTGACGGTGCGCGCGAGCTCAGGCTCGTCCTCGGCGAGGTCGACATGGGCATAGGCGGCGGCATTGATGATCGCGTCCGGGGCGCGGTCGGCGACAAAGGCGCGCAGCGCATCCGGCCGGGACAAGTCGACGTCGCTGCGGCCCACGGCCACGACATCGCCCAGCGGACGCAGCGCGCGCTGCAATTCCGTGCCGACCTGTCCGTTCCTGCCGAAGACCAGAAGGTTCATGCGTACTGCTTCTGAACCCAGTCGCGATAGGCTCCGCTCGTCACGTTGGCGATCCAGTCGGAATTGTTGAGGTACCAGTCGACGGTCTTGGCGATGCCGGTCTCGAAGGTCTCCGACGGCGTCCAGTTCAGGTCGCGCCTGATCTTGTCGGCGTCGATCGCATAGCGTCGGTCGTGGCCGGGCCGGTCTTTCACGAAGGTGATCTGTTCGGCGTAGGGGCGGCCGTCGGCGCGCGGGCGCAGGCCGTCGAGGATCGCGCAGATGGTCTTGACCACCTCGAGATTGGCCTTCTCGTTGTTGCCGCCGATATTGTAGGTCTCGCCGACCGCGCCGGCCGCGAGCACGCGGCGGATCGCGCTGCAGTGATCGCCGACATAGAGCCAGTCGCGCACCTGCTGGCCGTCGCCGTAGATCGGCAGCGGCTGGCCGTTGAGGGCGCGGTCGATCACCAGCGGGATGAGCTTTTCCGGAAACTGGTAGGGCCCGTAATTGTTCGAGCAGTTGGTGATCAGCGTCGGCAGGCCGTAGGTGTGGTGCCACGCCCGCACCAGGTGGTCGGACGCCGCCTTGGAGGCCGAGTAGGGGCTGTTCGGCATGTAGCGGTTGGTTTCGCTGAACGGCGCGCAGGTCGGCGTCAGCGAGCCATAGACCTCGTCCGTCGACACATGCAGGAAGCGGAAGTGCTCACGCTCCGGCGCTGGCAGGTCGAGCCAGTATTCGCGAGCCGCCTCGAGCAGGCGGAAGGTGCCCGCGATGTTGGTGGTGATGAAATCCTCGGGCCCGTGGATCGAGCGGTCGACATGGGATTCGGCGGCAAAGTTCAGGATCGCGCGCGGCTTCACGCGGGCGATCAGCGCGCGGACGAGGTCGGCATCGCAGATGTCGCCGCGAACGAAGGTGTGCCGGGGATTGCCCTGCAGCCCGACGAGATTGTTGAGGTTGCCGGCATAGGTCAGCTTGTCGAGCGTGACCACGGGCGAGGGTTCCGCGCCGAACCAGTCCAGCACGAAATTGGCGCCGATGAAGCCGGCGCCGCCGGTCACCAGAACCGGGCGTGCCTGATCCGTATCCGCCGACCCAGTCGCCATCATTCAAAACCTTCTGAAGATTGCCGCGGTAAGAAGTCCAAGGTTGCCGAGGAGCGTCTGCCGATAGACCCCCGACCGTTTCAGGTTGTATATCCGAAATGGCAGCGAGCTGGCCCGGGCTTTTGCAAAAAATTCCAGGCTTTTGCGGCTGTCTGGTGTCATGCGGGGCAGGAATGGCCTGAGCATGGCGATATTGGTCTCGGTCCAGCTGGCAAACTGTCCGGCAAACAGCATCTGGATGCGCCGCAGGTGTGCCGACAGGTTGCGGTTCGAGCCGAGGGTGTTCGAGGTGTGCTGGCGATAGTCGAGGCTCGGCGCCGGGTCGTACCAGGTCCGGCCGCCCACCGCGGTGACGAGCTGGTAGGCAGCCCAGTCATGGGACGCAATGTCGCCGTCGATCGCTTCCATCAACCGCTTGGTGGCGCGGTTGAACACCATGGTGTTGGCGCCGCCGATGTTCTGAACCAGCGCATTCTGGAAGCTCGGCGGCCTCGTGAACAGCACCGAATGGCCCATGGGCGCGCCATTGGCCTCGATCAGCTCGGTACGAGAGAAATACAGCCCGGGCACATCGTCCGGGGTCGTCGCCATCCAGGCCATCGCGCGATCGAGCTTGTCGGCGTGCCAGACGTCATCCTGGTCGCTGAACGCGAAGCAATCGCCCTGGATGGCGGGATTTTGCGCCAGGCTGAGGAAGTTGGCGGCAAAGCCGCGGCGCGGGCCCGCGATCACCTCGACAGGCTGTGGAACGCTGGACTTGAAGCGCTCGAGCACGGCGAGGGTTTCATCCGAGGAACCATCGTCGGAGACGTAGAGCCGCCAGTTGCTGTAGCTCTGCTGCGCGAACGACTGCAGCTGCTGCTGCAGGTAGGGACCCCCGTTCCAGGTCCCGAGCAGGATGGCGACACACTTTGAAGGTGAGGATGAGGAACCGGCCATCTTGATCGCAGGTGAGTTGTTGACCAATCGAGACGGTCTGCGCCCATTCTGGCAGCAACGAGATCGGCCAGCGATGTGTTGGTGCCGAGGTGTCAACCGAAAAATCGGTGTGATGTCAATACGCTGTGTGTGCTATTTTTGCCACATGGCGTGGCAGCCTCCATGAAACGTTGCTGCGGCGCGTCGGTTCGCACGGCGGTGACGCGGTAACCATGTCGCGCACTGACCCTCGCGGGCCGGTATCACCCTGGGGGGCTACGGGTTCCAGACAATTGTCATTGTTGGATGTGCCCGCTAATGGTTTGACAGAATTTCCGCCGGGCGTTTCGTCGACCCGCCGCGTCGCGGTCGTGCCGAGCTGCGGATCCCCGCTTGCAGACTGTTGGATGATCGCATGTCGAAAAAGACTGCCCTGATCACGGGTGTCACGGGCCAGGACGGCGCCTATCTGGCGGAACTGCTGCTGTCCAAGGGCTACAGCGTGCACGGCATCAAGCGCCGCACCTCGCTGTTCAACACCGATCGCATCGATCACCTGTACCACGACCTGCACGAGAAGGGGCACGACTTCACGCTGCATCATGGCGACCTCACCGACGCTTCCAGCCTGATCCGCATCGTGCAGCAGGTGCAGCCGGACGAGATCTACAATCTCGCGGCGCAGAGCCATGTCGCGGTGTCGTTCGAGGAGCCGGAATACACCGCCAATTCCGATGCGCTGGGACCGCTGCGCCTGCTGGAGGCGATCCGGATTCTCGGGCTGGAGCGCAAGACGCGGTTCTATCAGGCGTCGACCTCCGAACTGTACGGCCTCGTGCAGGAGGTGCCGCAGAAGGAGACGACGCCGTTCTATCCGCGCTCGCCCTATGCGGTCGCCAAGCTCTACGCCTACTGGATCACGGTGAACTATCGTGAGGCCTACGGCATCTATGCCTGCAACGGCATCCTGTTCAACCACGAATCCCCGGTGCGCGGCGAGACCTTCGTGACGCGCAAGATCACGCGGGCGCTGGCGCGCATCAAGCTCGGCCTGCAGGACAAGCTCTATCTCGGCAACCTCAATGCCCGCCGCGACTGGGGCCACGCCCGCGACTATGTCGAGATGCAGTGGCTGATGCTGCAGCAGGACGCCCCCGAGGACTATGTGATCGCCACCGGCGAGCAGCATTCGGTTCGTGAGTTCGTCGAGCTGGCGGCGCGGGAAATCGGCGTCACGCTGCGCTGGGAGGGCAGCGGCGTCGATGAGAAGGGCTACGACGCCCTGACCGGCGCCTGCGTCGTGGAGGTGGATCCGCGCTACTTCCGGCCGACGGAGGTCGAAACCCTGCTCGGCGATCCCGCCAAGGCCAAGCGCAATCTCGGCTGGTCGCCGGCGACATCATTTGCCCAACTTGTGGCGGAAATGATGCAGGAGGACATGAAATCGGCGCAGCGCGACGAACTGGTCAAGCAGCACGGATTCAAGTACTTCAACTACCATGAGTAGCCTGCAGCCGCCTTCGTCCCCGGGGGAGGCCGCGCGACCGGACAACCAGAGACGCCATCGCCGCGTCGTGATGCGATAACAGATGATCAGCGCCATCGACGGTTATGTCATCAAGACGACCCTGACGTCGTTCCTGATCGTCCTCATCTCGCTGACGGGCGTGATCTGGATCACCCAGGCGCTGCGCAACATCGACCTGATGACCAGCCAGGGCCAGACCATTCTGGTGTTCATGGGGATTTCGGGCCTGGCGATTCCGCTGCTGATCGCCATCATCTCGCCGATCGCGGTGCTGGTCGCCACCATGTACGCGCTGAACCGCTTCGCCACCGACTCCGAGGTCATCGTCATCAGCGCCGCCGGCATGCCGCCGCTGCGCTTTCTGCGTCCGTTCCTGATCGCAACGCTGGCGGTGAGCGTGCTGGTCGCCGTCATTTCGCTGTACATCGCGCCGGAGGCGCTGCGCACGCTGCGGCGCTGGAACACCCAGCTCGGCGCCGACGTCGTCGCCAACATCATCCAGCCGGGCCAGTTCATCAAGCTCGACAAGCTCACCATCCGCATCCAGGAGCGGCGGCCGGGCGGCGTGCTGAGCGGGCTGTTCATCGACGACAAGCGCGATCCGGCGCAGCGCGTCAACATCGTTGCCGACCGCGGCACCGTGATTAAGAACGAGCGCGGCTCGTTCCTGATCCTCGAGGACGGCAACCTGCAGCAGTTCGAGACCGGCAAGCGCGATCCGGCGCTGGTGGCGTTCAAGAGCTACGCGTTCGACCTGTCGCAGTTTTCCAGCAATGCCCAGAACGTCACCTACAACGTCTCGGAGCGGCTGACGCCGGAACTGCTCAATCCGCCGCAGGACGATCCGTTCTATGTCCGCGCGCCCGGCGAGTTCCGGGCCGAGTTCCACAACCGCATCTTTGCGCCGCTCTATCCCATCGCCTTCGCGCTGCTGGCATTCGCCTTTCTCGGCATGCCGCGGACCACGCGGCAGAGCCGCAACTTCGCGGTCTCCAGCCTGCTGCTGACCGTGCTGGTGGTACGTATCGCCGGCTTTGCGCTGTCGACCGTCTCGGTGCGGATGCCGGGGGCGGTCATCCTGCAATACCTGATGCTGGTGGTGGTCAGCGGGCTCAGCAGCTGGTCGATCGTCCGCGGCATCATTGTCGAGGCGCCGGCGAACCTGATCGAGGCGGCGAACCGGCTCGGCGAGCGCCTGATGCCCGCGCGCCTGCGCGGGCAGGCCTGATCCGGCGGCCCGGCCAGCCGGTATTCATATTACCAGCTGCACTCTTTCAGGATGCCGGGCTCGCCGCGCGGGTCGGTGAGCCGCCAGGCGAAGAAGCCGCGCTTGCCGGTGGTCGAGGCGGGCACGGTGAACGCGCCGAGGCTCTCGACGCCGGCGTAGAACGGCTGCAGGCGGTCGGTGTCCGGGCAGGAGGTGATGAACAGCAGGGGCTGTTTCGCCTCCCGCGTCAGCGGGTGGGCGACGTCGAATTGCGGGCTGTCGGACGTGCCCCAGGACAGGATCGGCTCCGGCCTGCCGCGCAGGTAGTAGCGCAGTGCCGCGACCTCGCCCCGGTAGTCGTTGACGATGGTCGGGGCGCCGACCTCGCTTGCGAGCTGGCCGGCCCGTTCCGCATAGGCCCGCCAGCCCAGCGTGCGATTGTAGGGGTTGGCTTGCTTGACGAGGGGCAGGGCGATCCGCGTCGCCACCGTGTCGGTGACCAGCAGCAGGGCCTGCAGGGCGACGCCGAGGGCAATGCTGGCGGTCAGCCAGCCCCGCCGCCCGGTGCGCAGCAGCAGGCCGGCGGTCAGGATCAGGCCGGAGATGGCCGAGACCGAGGCCCAGTTGGCGTAGGTGTGGACGCCGACGGCGATCAGGGTGATCAGCACCACTGGCACGACGAAAAAGCACACCATCAGCCGGTCCTGGGCGATCAGGTCCGCGGAGCGCAGTTTCACGGTGGCCGCGATCATCACCGCGAACACCACCGGTCCGAACACCCCGAACTGGGCGCCGAAGAACTCCAGCACGCGGCCGATGTTCGGCCGGAACTGTTCCCCGAGCACGAGGTCGCCGGTGTGGCGGAAGGTCATGAACGAATGGCTGGCGTTCCAGATGATGTTGGGCGCCACCACCAGCGCGCCGATGCCGAGCGCCGCCCAGACATATGGCTCGCGGAACACCGCCCGGGCGCGCGGGCTCGTCGCCGCCGCCAGCAGCATGCCCGGCAGCAGGTAGATCATGGCGTATTTCGACAGCAGGCCGAGCCCGAGCGCCAGCCCGAGCGCCAGCGCCCAGCCCCAGCGCGGGGCGATCAGCAGGTGCAGATAGGCCCACAGCGCCAGTGTCCAGAACAGCAGCAGCGGCACGTCGGTCGAGATGATGCGGGCGGAGAACACCACCCCGGTCGTCAGCGCGGTCAGGACGGCCGCCCAGAAGCCGGTGCGCTCGTCATAGAGCAGGCGGGCCGCGGCATAGACCGCAAGGCTGGTCGCGGCGTAGAGCAGCGGCGCCGGGGCCCGTACGCACCATTCCGCGTCGCCGCACACCTGCCGGGTGCCTGCCAGCAGCCAGGCCAGCAAGGGCGGCTTGGAGAAATAGCCGAAGGCGAGGTCCTGCGCCCAGGTCCAGTACTGCGCCTCGTCATAGAACAGGTCGACCACCGACAGCCGCAGGCCGATCAGGCGGGCGAGGGTCAGGCCGAGCAGGATGAGCAGCAGCCAGGGCAGGTGGGTCGCCGGCAGGCCGGCTGCAAGCCTCTGGCGCCGCTCCAGAATCCAGCCGTCCGGCGGGGCAGCCGAGGGTGCAGGCGGTGGCGGTCGGCTCGACATGGCGTCGGTCATGGCAACTCGGTCATGGCAATTCGGGTCGGGTGAGGAGAGGCGAACGGGCGTCTCCTGCCGGGATCACAGTTCGGTCAGGAGCCGCAGTCCTGCGGAGCGGCGAAGCGGTAGGAATAGGTGATGGTCTTGGCCTTGTGGGTGCGCCGCAAGGGCAATGTGACCTGTTTTGCCTCGGTGGTCACGAGGCCGGGGAGGAATGTGGCGAGCAGCCCGGGGGTCATCGGACCGTCGTCGATCACCACGGCGCCGCCGGCCCGCACGGCGGCTGGATCGAACCACGGGGCGCCGGTGATCGCGTGATAGTCGATGACGCTGACCGAGCGCGGCATGGCGATGCCGACCCCGTACACGCCCTGCCGGCCGCCGATGATGTAGGCCGGGCCGCAGCGGTAGCGGCTGGTCCAGTCGTCGCGGATCGCCTTCGCGGCCGCGGCGATGGGTTCCTGCAGGCCGCTGTGGCTGGCAAAGAACGTGTAGACCACTGTGATGATCACGGCGGCGGCGAAATAGAGACCGGCAATGGTGGCGGTGACCTCGCGCTCGAACCAGCGCGCGGTGCGATCGGCCCATCGCACCAGCGGCGCCAGCGCCGGCACCGCCATCATGGCGTAGGGCGCATCGAACCGGAACAGGTAGTCGAGCCCGGCGATCAGCACGAGGCCGAGCAGGATCGCCTGCATGGTCAGGTTCATCACCACCAGGAAGCGGACGTCGTCGCGCGCCGGTGGCGCGGCCAGCGGTGCCCACGCCAGCACCCGCTTCAGCAGTCCCGCGACGACGATGACGGCGCCGGGCAGGAAGCAGATCAGGTAGCCGAGCAGGTACTCATAGAGGCGGCTCAGTGTCTGCGCGACGCCGGCGCGCTCGAAATGCGCGAGCCCCCATTCCACCGAGGAGTGATGATCGAGCACGCCCAGTGCGTGCGGGGCGACCATGACGAGGCCCACGGCGCTCGCGAGATAGAAGCCCGGCCGGCGCAGCACGGCCCTGAATGGCGCGACGGCGAGCGTCGCCGTTCCGATCCCGAGAAACAGCACCGCGGCATTGTATTTGGTCAGCACCGCGATCCCCGACCAGAAGCCGAATGCGAGCCAATGGCCGCGGCGGTCGGTGCGGGCCGCGCGCAGATAGTGAAACACGATCGCCGGCCACGGCGTCAGCTGCAGGATGTCGGCGTTGAGCGCGAAGGACAGCGGCGCGAAGGTCGTGTAGAGCGACGTGCCGAACAGGAAGGTGAACAGCGCCGCGTTGCCGGGGGCCGTCACCAGCGCCAGGATGGCATACAAATAGACCAGTCCGACGGCGAGCAGGATCTGGCCGATCAGGATCGCAGCGGCGGACGACGGCCCGAACAGCCAGTCCACCGCGCCGCCGATCCATACCATCATCGGCGGATGCAGCGGTGTCACCCACGACAGATGCCGGCCCCAGGCCATCAATTCGCGGGTGTCGTAAAGCGGCGTCGGAAACACCAGCAAGGCGAGCACCGCCGGCAGCGCCAGCGCGAACACCTGCACGGCGAAGGCACGAGTTCGAAAGGCATCGGAAAGCGGAGGCGCTGCGGGCACGTGCGTCTCGTGGAAAATTCGCTGGCGGCCCGGCTCATGTGATGGATCCGGCATTCGCAAGAGAGCCTGCCGCGGGGGATGCGAATGTCAGAGCTGGAACACTAGCGACTCCGCGCCGGGCGATAAAGGGAACCCGCTGATTTTTCCTGCATGCGTGCGATTTGGCGCAGACGGGATTGACCGTGCAACGGGACGGCAGCTAGGCTCATCTATATTGCAACGATCGTTTGGCGCATGGTTGCATCAGGTGCTGCTGTGGTGCGGCTCGGATGTGACGGCTGGACGATTGCCCAGTCGCGCTCCGACAGCGTCGTTCGCGGCAGATCATGTGCCACCGAGCGCGGGCCGGCGTAGGCCCGGCCTGGGTTTTTGGGGTGGACGTTTGAAGCGATGATTGCAGCGAACGATCCGTTTCTGCGCGCCTGTCGGAGGCGCGCATCATGACCTCCTCCACCATGGCGGCGGTGGCGCCGGCGTCGCGCTGGCAGCGACCGTTCGATGTCTGGCTCGACGGCATCGAGCGTGGCTGGGGCATTCCGCTGGCGCTGGCGCTCTTCGTTGGGCTGTGGCTGGCGATCCTGCATCTCGCCTATCTCAGCGGCGACCTGCATCCCGACACTATCGAGGCGTGGTCGCTCGGCCGCACGCTGGCATGGGGCAGCCTGAAGCATCCACCGCTGATGAGCTGGATCGCACGCGGCTGGACGACGCTGTTTCCGCTGACCGACTGGTCGTTCCAGCTGCTGGCGATGGTCAACGCCGCGTTCGCACTGTGGGCCATCGACCTGCTCGCGCGGCGCTATGTCGGCGGTGACAAACGGGCGCTGCTGCTGCTGCTGCTGCTGTGGCTGCCGGTCTACCAGTTTCATGCGCAGCGCTTCAACGCCAACACGGTGCTGCTGCCGCTGTGGCCGCTGGCGACGCTGTGCTTCCTGCGCTCGTTCGAGACCCGGCGGCCCGGATGGGCGGCCGCGGCCGGCGTCGTCGGCGCGTTTGCGATCCTCGGCAAGTACTATTCGGCCTTTCTCATCGTCGGCTTTGCCGTCGCGGCGCTGTGCCATCCGCAGCGGCGCGCCTATTACGGCTCGGCGGCCCCCTGGGTGTCGGCCGTTGTCGGGGCCCTTGTGCTGCTCCCCCATGCCCATTGGATGCTGACATCCGGCGTCGGCCCGCTCGACTATGCGCTCGCCGCCCATGGCGGCGTCCCGACGATGGCCGCGGCCACGTCGGCGCTGCTGTTCCTGCTCGGCGTCGTCGCCACGCTGGCGCTGCCGCTGGCGATCTTCGCTGTGGTGATCTCGTCGCGATGGCGCGACTACGCCGCCGCTCTGCGGTCGCTGAACTCCGGGCTGCTGCTGGTGCTGCTGATCGGCGTCGTGACCATCATCGTTCCGCCGCTGGTGACGGTCGCGCTCAGGAGCACGATCACCGCGACCTGGGCGGCGCAGGGGCTGTTCCTGTTCATCCTGGTCGCGGTCTGTGCCTGCACCTTTGCCGTCGGCCGCGCGGCCATCGACTGTGTCGCGGCGCTGTCGCTCGCGGCCACGGTGCTGACGCTGGTGTTCGCGCCGGCGCACGCGATCTATCGCAATGCCAGGCCGTTCAAGGAGGGGCGCAACTATTACGAGCTGGCGGCGCGGGAGCTCGAGCGGCGCTGGTCCGCCGAGTCGCGGACGCCGCTCGCCACCGTGAGCGGGGATACGCTGGCCATGGGCGTCAGCTTCTACGCCGCCGCGCATCCCCTCTATGTGGCGCCGTACGATGCGGCGTTCATGTCGGGGATGCCGTCGCAGGCGGTCCTCCGGAACGGCTGGGCGGCGGTCTGTCTCCCGAACGAGGCTGGTTGCCTGCTGTGGTTGCAGCAGGCGGCCTCGACCGTGCCCGGTGCGCGGTCGCTGACGTTCTCCGTCCAGCCGCAGCTGTGGGGGCGCCCCGGGCAGCCCGCGCAGGTGTCGGCGGTGATCGTGCCGCCGGCCTCCTGATCCCGGCGCAGGGCGGCCGGATGTCCCGTTTCCGGACAGCGGATTTCCCGGGGACACCGCCCGTCCAAAGGCCGAAAACACCTCGTTTGCGTGCATCAGGGCGGTCGACACAGCCGTGGTAACTGGTTATGGAACGGGCCCGTGGCACCGGCTGGGCACGGCCAGCGGTGTGCCGCACCATGATTTTTTCCAGATCGTTCGAGGCTCGCGCGCTCCCAGCATGACTGTTCTCTCCAGCCGCAAGGCGGCGATCCTCGCCCATTCGGAAACGTTCGCCGCGACGCGCGCATCGTGGCGCGAGCGGGCCCGCTTCTTTCACCAGGAAGACGAAACCTATCTGCGCTTCCTCATTCCGGAAGGCGCGCGGGTGCTGGAGATCGGCTGCGGCACCGGAGACACGCTGGCGGCGCTCAAGCCGTCGCATGGCGTCGGCATCGATTTCAGCCCGGGCATGATCGCGCAGGCCCGCGCGCGTCATCCGGACCTCAGCTTCGTCGTCGGCGATGCCGAGGATCCGGCGACGTTCGCGGCCTTGGAGGGACCGTTCGACTATATCCTGGTGCTCGACACCATCGGCGCGATCGACGACTGCCAGGCCTTCCTCGCCAAGCTGCATGCGCTGTGCAGCCGCGAGACGCGGCTGGTGATCGGCTACTATTCCCATCTGTGGTATCCGCTGCTCAATGTCGCCGAGCGGGCCGGGTGGCGGATGCCCTATCCCGAGCAGAACATCCTGTCGCCGTCGGACGTGCGGGCGTTCGCCCAGCTCGCCGATTTCGATCCGGTGAAGTCGGAGCAGCGGGTGCTGTCGCCGGCGAGGCTGTTCGGGCTCGGACGTATCATCAACCGCTTCATCAGCGTGCTGCCGCTGTTTCGGGCGCTGGCGCTGCGCCACTATGCGGTGTGCCGCTCGCTGCCGGCGGCGGCCGCCTCCGACGTCAAGTCGGCGACCGTGGTCGTTCCGGCGCGCAACGAGCGCGGCAACATCGAGCCGGCGGTGCAGCGCATTCCGCGCTTCTGCGACGATCTCGAGATCATCTTCATCGAAGGCCACAGCAAGGACGGCACCTTCGAGGAGATGGAGCGGGTCAAGGCGGCCTATCCTGACCTCGACATCAAGACCATGGTGCAGCCGGGCAAGGGCAAGGCGGATGCGGTGTTCACCGCGTTCGATGTCGCGCGCGGCGATGTCGTGATGATCCTCGATGCCGACCTCACCATGCCGCCGGAGCAACTGCCGAAGTTCTGGGAGGCGGTGCGCTCGGGCAAGGGCGAGTTCATCAACGGCTCGCGGCTCGTCTACGCCATGGACGACGGCGCCATGCGGTTTCTCAACCTGATTGCCAACCGCACCTTCTCGTACCTGTTCTCGTGGCTGCTGAACCAGCGCTACACCGACACGCTGTGCGGCACCAAGGTGATGCGCCGTTCGGACTACCAGCGCCTGAAGGCCGGCAAGGCCTATTTCGGCGACTTCGACCCGTTCGGCGATTTCGACCTGATCTTCGGCGCGTCCAAGCTCAACCTGAAGTCGATCGACATGCCGATCCGCTACGCCGCGCGCAGCTATGGCGAGACGCAGATCTCGCGCTTCACCCATGGCTGGATGCTGCTGAAGATGGTGGTGTTCGCGTTCTTCCGGATCAAGGCGCAGTAGGCGGCGCGCCGCCTACGGCTTCTCTCACTGCTCCTGCAGCTCGATCCCGCCCGCGTCCTTCGCGGCTTTCTCGGCGCTGAGGATCCAGACGAGGCCGCCGAACGCGCCGACCGCGAACGACACCGCGCCATACAGCAGCGACACCACGAGGCCATCGGCCTGCGGCAGGCCGGCATAGCCGAACGCCACCATCATCGTCGCCTCGCGCACGCCCCAGCCGGCGATCGAGATCGGCAGCATGGTGAGCAGGATGATCGGCGGGATCAGCAGGAAGACCTGAGCGAAGGTCGCGGGGGCCGCGATCGAGCGTACCACGCCCCACGCGATCACCGCGGTCAGCACATGGATGGTCAGCGACAGCACGGCGATCAGCGGCCCGCTGCGGCGGTTGAAGATCACCTTGTTGGCGATCACCGCGCAGGCATGGATATGCTTGGTCGGCAGCCACGCCGTGAGCCAGCTCCACGACAGCCGTCCGAAGGCGAGAAAGGCGAGGCCGCCGGCGAGCGCGGTGATGTCGATCAGCGACAACGCCGCGCGGCCATGGGCGTCGCCGATCAGCTGATAGCTCCACGGCAGGCTGCCGACGATCAGGATCGCGAGCGCGATCAGGCCGATGGCGCGGTCGACCAGCACCGAATAGGTCGCCGCGCGCCAGCCGGCGCCGGTGCGGTTGACCAGCCACAGGCGGACCGCGTCGCCGCCGATCGAGGACGGCAGGGTCTGGTTGAAGAACGAGCCGATCAGGTTGAAGCGCAGCGCCTGCGCCGCCGACAGCGGCGCGTCGCACCGCGCGGTGATCTCGCACCAGCGCAGCGCGCCGAGCAGGATCTGCAGCAGCGTGACGCCGATCGCGAATGCGAGCCAGCCGAAGCTGATCTGGTTCATGCGGGCAAGGATCGCGCCGACATTGACCCCGCGCAGCGCCAGGTAGAGCAGGGCGCCGGAGATCAGGATCTTGAGGGCGACGAGGACGAACTGGCGCATGGCGGGCCGGACGGGCCTTTGATCAGGAAAAACAGCCAAATGCCCAAAAAATCTGGCTGATTTGCGAACAGGTCGCGCGGCGGTTGCGCTGGGCGCGCAACTGTTCCGCGGCCCGGCGGCGTAGGCGCTAGGTATGGCTTTCGCGCCCGTCTGGCAATAGGGAAGCGGGGCCGGCGGAACGTGGCGGATATCGGCCGGGACGGGCGTTTCGATGTGTTCCGCAACGGGCGGCGCGGGGCGTCCCCTGCGGCGCTGGTCGGTGGACGGCTCATCGGTGGACGGCTAAACAGGCGCGCCGGGGTGGCGGCAACGCTGTCGCGCGCTCAATGACATGTCACGTCGGCGCGGATCGCGGTGGTGGGGTGGCAGATCGACGCCGCATGACCGCGTGCCGCCGCGCCGGCAGCGAGATTTCGGGCCCGCAGGAGAAACGGTGATGACGGACCAGGCAATCTTGGTGACGGGAGCCGCGGGCTTCATCGGCTTCCATGTCAGCCAGCGGCTGCTGCAGGCCGGCCGCACCGTGGTCGGGCTCGACAACCTCAACGATTA
Source organism: Bradyrhizobium sp. 2TAF24 (assembly GCF_052115025.1). Taxonomy (NCBI): domain Bacteria; kingdom Pseudomonadati; phylum Pseudomonadota; class Alphaproteobacteria; order Hyphomicrobiales; family Nitrobacteraceae; genus Bradyrhizobium; species Bradyrhizobium sp. 2TAF24. The sequence goes on from NZ_JBFRFW010000021.1 coordinate 74,993, forward strand.
TTACGATCCGGCGCTGAAGCAGGCGCGCCTCGACATTCTCGGCAACGATCCGCGCTTTCGTTTCGAAAGGCTCGATCTCGCCGATCAGGCCGGCATGACGGCGCTGTTCGCGTGTGAAAAATTTCCCGTCGTGGTGCATCTCGCCGCCCAGGCCGGCGTGCGTTATTCGCTGCAGAACCCGCAGGCCTACATCTCTTCGAATTTCCAGGGCTTCGCCAACGTGCTGGAAGGCTGTCGCCATCACGGCTGCGGTCATCTGCTCTATGCCTCGTCGTCGTCGGTCTATGGCGCCAACACCAAGCTGCCGTTCTCGGTGCACGACAATGTCGATCATCCGGTCAGCCTGTATGCGGCGAGCAAGAAGTCGAACGAGCTGATGGCGCATGCCTACAGCCATCTGTTCAGGATTCCGATGACGGGGCTGCGCTTCTTCACGGTGTACGGTCCGTGGGGCCGTCCGGACATGGCGATGTATCTCTTCACCAAGGCGATCCTGGAGGGGCGGCCGATCAAGCTGTTCAACCAGGGCAACATGCGCAGGGATTTCACCTATGTCGACGACATCGTCGAGGGAATCGTGCGCCTGATCGACCGCGTCCCGCAGCCCGATCCGGCCTGGAACGGCGCGGCGCCGGATCCCAGCGCTAGCTCCGCACCGTGGCGGGTGTACAATATCGGTAACAACAAGTCGGAAGAGCTGATGCATGTGGTCGCGGTGCTGGAGCAGGCGCTCGGGCGCAAGGCTCTCAAGGAGCTGCTGCCGATGGAGCCGGGCGACGTGCCGGCGACCTTCGCCGATGTCGATGATCTGACGCGCGATGTCGGCTTTCGGCCGTCCACGTCGATCCAAGACGGCGTTAGTAAATTCGTGCGATGGTATCGGGATTATCACCGGGTGTGACGGCGGGTTTCATGAGTGAGCGTATCATTCCGTTAATCATGTGCGGCGGCGCGGGAACGCGGCTGTGGCCGGCGTCGCGCGAGGGGCGGCCCAAGCAGTTCCTGCGGCTGTTCGGCGAGCGCTCCACGTTTCAGGAGACCATGCGCCGCGTGTCTGATCCGACGCTGTTCGAGCGCGCCGTCGTGATCACCAATGCCGCCTATCGCTTCATGGTGACCGAGCAACTCGCCGAGATCGGCCTCGAGGCCGACGTGCTGCTGGAGCCGGCACGGCGCGATTCCGGTCCGGCGATCGCCGCCGGTGCCGCCTTCGCGCGCACGCGCAGTGCCGATGCTGTCGTGCTGGCGCTCGCCGCCGACCATGTGGTGCGCGACGTCGCTGCGTTCGTGGCGGCGTGCCGCAGCGGTCTCGACGGCGCCAATGCCGGCCGCATCGTCACCTTCGGCGTCACCCCCGAGCATCCGTCGACCGAATATGGCTACATCCGCCCCGGCGCCGTCATCGCCGGCGACATCCGCGCGGTGGACTCGTTCGTCGAGAAGCCGGATGCCGCGACCGCGGCCCGCTATGTCGCCGACGGCTATCTCTGGAACAGCGGCAACTTCATGTTTCGCGCCGAGACGCTGCTCGCCGAATATGGCCAGTTCGATGCCGACAGCATTGCGGCCGTGACCGACGCGGTGACGAGGGCCGGGCGCGATCTCGGCTTCGTGACGCTCGACAAGGCGGCGTTCGAGAGCGCCCGCGCCATCTCGATCGACTATGCGGTGATGGAGAAGACCGACCGCGCCGCGGTGGTCGCGGTGTCGTGTGGCTGGTCGGATGTCGGCTCGTGGCGCGCGGTGTGGGAGCTGTCGCCCAAGGACGGCGACGGCAATGCCGCGCAGGGGCCCGCGGTGTTCGAAGGCGCGCGCAACTGCAATGTCGCGACCGAGAAGACGCTGGTGGCTCTGGAGGGGGTCGAGGATCTCGTCGTCGTCGCCACCCAGGATGCGGTGCTGGTGTCGCGCCAGAAGGACGCCGGCGGCCTCAAGCGGCTGGTCGGCAGGCTGCGCACCGTGGCGCCGCAGGTCACCGAGGATCATCCCAAGGTGCATCGGCCGTGGGGGTCGTACCAGTCGCTCGATGTCGGCGACCGCCATCAGGTCAAGCGCATCATCGTCAAGGCTGGCGGGCGGCTGTCGCTGCAGAAGCACCACCACCGCTCCGAGCACTGGATCGTGGTGCGCGGCGCCGCGCTCGTCACCGTCAACGACACCCAGAAGATGGTGCACGAGAACGAGTCGGTCTACATCCCGATCGGCGCGGTGCATCGCATGGAGAATCCCGGCAAGATCCCGCTGGAGCTGATCGAGGTGCAGACCGGCAGCTATCTCGGCGAGGACGACATCGTCCGCATCGAGGACGATTACAAGCGCTCGTGAGCCGCCCTATCGCGTGCGGGCCGCGGGCGCGGCGTTCTGCGGCGCCGGGGCTCGCGCGGGTGACGGCCGCAGCAGACCGAGCGCGGGCCGTTCGATCACGCGATAGCTGACGAGGCCGACAAGGTTCACAGCAGTGAGGCAGGTGGCGAGGAAGGCGGCCTCGATCGCCGCGTTGTGCCAGGGCAGGCGAACGAAGGCATGGCCGAGCGCCGAGACCACCAGCACATGGCTGAGATAGGTCGAATACGACGCGTCACCGGCCTTGTGCAGCCACGCCGGCCATGACCGGTGGTGTGTCGTCTCCAGCGCCGCCGCGCCATAGACGATGGGAACGAAGGCCGCGCCGAGCAGCAGGATCGTGCTGCCCGCATCCTGCGGGGCGCCGAGCAGCGTGTAGGTGACCAGGCCGGCGGGCATGAGCACGGCGCCTGCCAGCAGGCTGGCGCGGGCGCCGCGGCTGATGCCGGCGCGGACCGCTGTGCCGACCATCGCGCCGGCGATGAACAGATAGGTGAGCGGACTGAAGACCACGCCGAGCACGGGGCTGCCCGCAAGCCCCGCAATCAGCACGGCGGCGATCACGGCGGCCCAGGCGAGCAGGGCCGGGACGAGCGGGATGCGCAGGCACAGCAGCAGCGCGACCACGAGGTAGAAATACATCTCGTGGATCAGCGTCCAGCCGACGGCGAGCAGCGGGCCGACATCCTGCGGCCACAGCAGATAGGATTTCAGCAGCGACGGCGGATGGGCATAGGACGAGTTCACCGCGCCGGGCGCCACCAGGAACACCGCGAGCACGATCGTGGTGTAGAACCAGTAGGCCGGGACGATGCGCAGGACCCGCGACAGCGCGAAGCGGGCGGGCGTCGAATCCCCGGCGATGTAGGCGATGACGAAGCCCGAGATCACGAAGAAGAAATCGACCCCGGCGGGGCCGAGCGCGCGCGTCCAGTCCGGCAGCAGCGCGATGCCGTGGCCGTATTTGGCTTCGATCGATGTCAGGTGGGCGAGCACGACCGCATTGGCCGCGAGGCCGCGAAAGCACTGGATGCTGGAAAACTTCATCGACTCGACTTGATCCCTGCCGGCCCGCGGTGCCGGCACCTTATCGCAGGCGGGTGGTCGGCCATAGCGCGGCAGCCCGGCGTCCGCCAGGGGGCCTGCGGCGACCGCGCGGCACGCGCGCCGGAGGTTGTCGGGCCCGACATGGCACCGGACGGATCGCGATCCGAATCCCGAACCTGCCGCTAGCGTGCTGATTTTTCGATGTAATTCTTTGAATCAAAACGTGTTTGATGTCCTGCCGGGAAGGTTCGCAACAGCGCGGTGGCCGTGCTAGACCGTGCCGCGGCGCGATCGGGGTTCGCGCCGGACGATTTTTCGGGGATTCGGATGAATTTGAAAGACGGGGCGCCCCTTCGCATGGGCGTGGTCGGCGCGGGCGTGATGGGCAGCAACCATGCGCGCGTGCTGATGGGCCTTCCAGGCGTCACCATGGTCGGCATCGTCGACCCGCTGCCGGCGCACCGCGAGCGCGCCGCGCGCCTCGTGGGATGCCCGACCTTCGAGAACCTGGACGACCTGATCGCCGCCGGCGTCGATGCCGTGACGGTGGCCGCGCCCACCCACCTGCATCATGAAGTCTCGCTGGCGCTGATCGCGCGCGGCATTCACGTCCTGGTCGAGAAGCCGATCGCGTCATCCGTCGAGGAGGGCGAGGAGATCGTCGCCGCCGCCCGCAAGGCCGGCGTCACGCTGATGGTCGGCCATGTCGAGCGCTTCAACCCGGCGGTCGCCGCGATCAAGCAGGCGATCAAGGGCGAGGATATCCTCTCCATCGCCATCACCCGCGTCGGTCCGTTCCCGCCGCGCATGTCCAATGTCGGCGTCGTCATCGATCTCGCCGTGCACGACATCGACCTGATTCGCTGGTTCACCGAATCCGATATCGTCGATGTGCAGCCGCAGCTGTCGAGTGCGGTGGCCGAGCGCGAGGATATCGCGCTGCTCCAGTTCCGCACCGAGTCCGGCGTGCTCGCCCACATCAACACCAACTGGCTGACCCCGTTCAAGGCGCGCAGCGTCACGGTCGCGACCCGCGGCAAGTACGTGATGGGCGACCTGCTGACGCGGCAGGTCACCGAATGCTTCGGCTTCCAGCCCGACGGCGCCTATTCCATGCGCCATCTCTCGGTCGGGCACGACGAGCCGTTGCGCGCCGAACTGCTGGCGTTCGCCGATGCGGTGCGCAGCGGCAAGGCGCCGGCCGTGACCGGAGACGAGGGCGTCGCCAGCCTCGCGATCGCGATCCAGTGCCTGGAGGCGCCGTCGCAGGCCGTCGGTGCCGCCGTCCACAAGCCGCGCCGCGCCGTCGGCTGAACCCGTTTCTCCATTCTTCATCGCAGGTCCGCATGAACCAGCATACGCCGCCGCAAGCCATTCCCTTCATCGACGTCGCGGCGCAGCGCCGCCGTCTCGGCCGCGCCATCGATGACGCGGTGACCAGGGTGCTCGACCAGTGCCAGTTCATCAATGGTCCCGAGGTGACGCGGTTCGAGGCGGATCTCGCCGCGTTCTGCGGCGCCAGGCATGTGGTCGCCTGCGCCAGCGGCACCGACGCGCTGCTGATGGTGCTGATGGCGAAGGGCATCGGTCCGGGCGACGCGGTGCTGTGTCCGACATTCACGTTCTGCGCCACCGGCGAGGTGGTGGCGCTGCTCGGCGCGACGCCGGTGTTCGTCGACGTCGACGAGACCACCTTCAACATCGATCCGGCATCGCTGACCCGCGGCATCGTGACCGCGCGCCAGAACGGTCTCAAGCCGAAGGCGGTGATTCCGGTCGACCTGTTCGGCCAGAGCGCCGACCATGACGTGATCGGCGCGATCGCTGCGGCCGAGGGGCTGTTCGTGCTCGACGACGCCGCGCAGGGCTTCGGCGCGACCTACAAGGGCCGCCGGCTCGGCACGTTCGGCCTCGCCACTGCGACCAGCTTCTTCCCGGCCAAGCCGCTCGGCTGCTACGGCGACGGCGGCGCGATCACCACCGACGACGACGAGCTTGCCGCCACGCTGCGCAGCATCCGCGTCCACGGCCATGGCACCGACAAGTACGACAACGTCCGCATCGGCCTGACCGGGCGCCTCGACACCGTGCAAGCGGCGGTGCTGATCGAGAAGCTGAAAATCTTCCAGGACGAGATCGACGCCCGCAACCGCGTCGCGCGTCGTTATTCCGACGCGCTGCAGGACGTCGTCGGCGTGCCGCGCGTCGTCGACGGCGTGTCGGTGTGGGCGCAGTACACCATCCGCCTGCCGCATGCCGATCGCGACGGCTTCGCTGCCAGGCTCAAGGCGCGCGGCGTGCCGACCGCGATCTACTATCCGAAGTCGATGCACCAGCAGACCGCCTACAAGCACTATCCCGTGGCGAGCGGCGGCCTGCCGGTCAGCGAGAGGCTGTCGGCCGACGTCATCAGCCTGCCGATGCACGCCTACCTCGACGAGCCGACCCAGGATCGCGTCATCGCGGCGGTGCACGAGGCGCTGTCGAACTGACCGGCCGCATTGTCTTCGTCCGCCGGCGGCGATAGCGTCCGCCGCGGACGCGGATCGGTCGCGATCGGGGCGCGCTGGAAAGAACAGGGATGTTGGGGCGCATCTTCACCGTCGGCGGGTACACGCTGCTGTCGCGGCTGACCGGCTTTGCGCGCGACATCATGCTCGCCGCGATCCTCGGCGCCGGCCCGGTGGCCGACGCCTTCTTCGTGGCGCTGCGGCTGCCCAATCACTTCCGCGCGATCTTCGCCGAGGGCGCCTTCAACGCCGCCTTCGTGCCGGCCTATGCCCATGTCCATGGCGAGCGCGGAGAGACGACGGCGCGGCTGTTTGCCGACCGCATCTTCACGCTGCTGTTTGCCTCGCAGGTGGTGCTGCTGGTGGTCGCCTGGCTGTTCATGCCGCAGGCGATGTCGATCCTCGCGCCGGGCTTCAGCGACGATCCGGCGCAGCGCGCGCTCGCCATCGAGCTCACCCGCATCACCTTTCCCTACCTGCTGCTGATCACGCTGGTGACGCTCTATGGCGGCATGCTCAACGTGATGCATCGCTTCGCCAGCGCCGCCGCGGCGCCGATCTTCCTCAACCTCGCGATGATGGCGACGCTGGCGCTGGCCGCATTTTTTCCAAGCGCCGGCCATGCCGCGGCATGGGGCGTGCTGATTTCGGGCTTCCTGCAGTATTTCCTGCTCGCCGGCGACGTCGCCCGCCATGGCGGCCTGCCGAAATTCACCGGCCTCAGGCTCGATGACGACGTCCGCGCCTTCTTCGGCGCGCTCGGGCCGGCGACGCTGGGCTCGATGGGCACCCAGGTCGCGCTGTTCGCCGACACCATCATCGCCACCTTCCTGCCGGCGGGCGCGCTGTCGGCGCTGTACTATGCCGACCGTCTCAACCAGCTGCCGATCGGCGTCATCGGCATTGCGATCGGCACCGTGCTGCTACCGGACATGTCGCGGCGGCTGACATCGAGCGACCATGCCGGCGCCATGGCGATCCAGCGCCGCGCGTTCGAGTTCACGCTGCTGTTCTCGATCCCGTTCGTGGCGGCTTTCCTCACTGTATCCGGGGTCATCATGCGGGCGATGTTCGCCCGCGGCGCGTTCACCAGGGCGGATGCGGCGGCGGCCGCCGCGACGCTTGCGGCCTATGCCATCGGGCTCATCCCGTTCGTGCTGATCCGCAGCGCGGTTGCGACCTTCTATGCCCGCAAGGACACCGCGACGCCGGTCAAGGCGGCGCTGACCGGCGTCGCCGTCAATGTCGTGCTCAAGATCGCGCTGGTCGGATCGCTGGCACAGATCGGGCTCGCGCTCGCCACCGCGATCGGCGCCTGGGTCAACCTGCTGCTGGTGACGGCCTTCGCGGTGCGCGCCGGCTATCTCGACTTCGATGCGGCGTTTCGACGCTCGCTCGGCAAGTTCGTCGTGGCGGGCATCGTTCTGGCGGCGGCGCTGTGGGCGACCGCGCGCGCCGCGCCGGTCCTGCTCGGGGGCATCTCAACCTTGCGTGATGAGATCACCCTCGGCCTGCTGATTGTCGTCGGTGCCGCCGTCTATGGTCTTGCGATCTGGCTGCTGTTCGGCGCCCGCTGGGTGAGGGGGCTGGTGCGCTAGCCGGTCCGCTAAACGGGTTTGCGCTGTCCGGCGATCCGCTGCAATATGGAACAGTTCCAAAGTTTCAGGTTGCCCCCGGAGATCCCATGGCTCCCATCAAGTTCGGCGTCGGTCACAGCGTTCGGCGCAAGGAAGACGATGCCTTCATTCGCGGCCAGGGCCACTACACCGCCGACCATTCCCTTCCGAGCGTGCTGCATGCGCTGGTGCTGCGATCGCCGCACGCCCATGCCCGCTTCAAGCTCGATGCGGCCAAGGCGCGCGCGCTGCCGGGCGTCGCGGCGATCCTGACGGCGGACGATATCGCCGATCTCGGCGGCCTGCCGTGCCTGTTCAACCTGCCGGAGCAGCCCTTTACCGCCCCGCCTTATCCGATCCTCGCCAAGGATGAGGTGCGCCATGTCGGCGACGCCGTGGCGTTCGTCGTGGCCGGAACGCTCGACCAGGCGCGCGACGCGCTCGAGGCCATCGAGGTCGCGTGGCAGCCGCTGCCGGCGGTGGTCGGTGCCGCGAACGCGCTCAAGCCCGGCGCGGCGCAGGTGTGGCCGGATCACGCCGGCAACCTGCTGTTCGACACCGCGCTCGGCGACAAGGCCGCCGTCGAGGCAGCCTTCGCCAAAGCCGATGCGGTCGCCGAGATCACCATCGTCAATCCGCGCATCGTCACCAACTACATGGAGACGCGGGCGGTCCTCAGCGATTACGACCCCAAGCGCGACCATCTCACGCTCACTGTCGGCAGCCAGGGCAGCCATCGCCTGCGCGACATCCTCTGCCAGAACGTGCTCAAGATCCCGGTCGAGAACATGCGGGTGATCTGTCCGGATGTCGGCGGCGGCTTCGGCACCAAGCTGTTCCCGTATCGTGAATACGCGCTCGCGGCGGTGGCGTCGCGCAGGCTGCGCAAGAGCGTGAAGTGGGTGGCTGAGCGCGCCGACCATTTCGTCGGCGATGCGCAGGGCCGCGACAATGTCACCACCGCGCGCATGGCGCTTGCCGCCGACGGCAAGTTCCTCGCCATGGACGTCGATCTCGTCGCCGATATGGGCGCTTATCTCTCGACCTTCGCGCCCTACATTCCCCATGGCGGCGCCGGCATGCTGCCCGGCCTCTATGATTTCCAGGCGTTCCACTGCCGCGTGCGCACCGTGTTCACCAACACCGTGCCGGTGGACGCTTATCGCGGCGCCGGCCGCCCCGAGGCGGCCTATGTCGTCGAGCGCCTGGTGGATGCCGCCGCGCGCAAACTCGGCATGACGCCGGACGCCATCCGCCGCAAGAACTTCATCCCGCCGCGGGCGATGCCGTACACCACTGCGACCGGCAAGGTCTACGACTCCGGTGATTTTGCCGCGCATCTGAAACGCGCGATGGAGATCGCGGACTGGAAAGACTTTCCCAAGCGTGCCCGTGCCGCGAAGAAGCAGGGGCTGGTGCGCGGCATCGGCCTTGCGAGCTATGTCGAGGTGTGCGGCACCATGGGCGAGGAGACCGCGCAGGTGCGGCTCGATCCCAACGGCGACGTCACCATCCTGATCGGCACCCAGTCGAGCGGCCAGGGCCACGCCACGGCCTATGCCCAGCTCGTCGCCGAGCAGTTCGGGCTGTCGCCGGAACGCGTCCACATGTTGCAGGGCGACACCGACAAGATCGCGACCGGCCTCGGCACTGGCGGCTCCAGCTCGATTCCCTCCGGCGGCGTCAGCGTCGAGCGCGCCACCCGCAAACTCGGCCTCAGCCTGAAGGAGATCGCCTCCGAAGCGCTGGAGACGGGCGCCGGTGATCTCGAGATCGTCGACGGCACCATTCGCATCGCCGGCACCGATCGCGCGGTGTCGTTCGCCGATATCGCGAGGCGCGCGGGTGAGCATTCGAACAAGCTGAGCGCCAGCGACGCCTTCAGCAGCGCCGATGGCACCTATCCCAACGGCACCCATGTGGTCGAGGTCGAGATCGATCCGTCGACCGGCGTGATCCGCATCGTCAATTATGTCATCGTCGATGATTTCGGCGTCACCCTCAATCCGCTGATGCTGGCGGGGCAGGTGCACGGCGGCACCATGCAGGGCATCGGCCAGGCGCTGATGGAGCAGGCGGTCTATGACCCGAAGGACGGCCAGCTCGTGACCGGCACCTTCATGGACTATGCGCTGCCACGCGCCGCCGATGGCCCGGCGATCGTGTTCGAGACCCACAACGTGCCGTGCAAGACCAATCCGCTCGGCGTCAAGGGCGCGGGCGAGGCGGGCGCGATCGGGTCGTGTCCGGCTGTCGTCAATGCCATCGTCGACGGGCTGTGGCGTGAATACGGCATCGACCACATCGACATGCCCGCGACCCCGGAGCGGGTCTGGGTCGCGATCCAGCATGCCCCCAAAGCGTCGTGACCGCGTCACCCCCCGGGAATAACCCGTCTCCGGGCGGTGTTGACGTCGTCTGATATCCCTGAGCCTTTCATGCAGCGCGGGTGACACCGCAGAGGAGTGATTGATGAAGCGTGCAGTTGTTGTTGCCGGAGCCTTGGTGCTGGGGTTCTCGGCGGTCGCGGCCCAGGATCCGATCGCGGCCCGCAAGGCCCTGATGAAGGAGACGGGCAAGCAGGCCGGCGCCGGCGCGGCGATGCTGCGCGGTGAGGCACCGTTCGATCTCACCAAGGCCAAGGCGATCTTCGTCGCCTTCCAGGATGCGGCGTCCAAGGCGCCGGCGCTGTTTCCCGATACCTCCAAGGAAGGCGGCGAGACTGCGGCGCTGCCGAAGGTCTGGGAGAGCAAGGCGGACTTCGACGCCAAGTTCGCCAAGCTCGGCACGGACGCCAAGGCCGGCGAGGCGAGCGTGACCGATCTCGACAGCTTCAAGGTCGCGTTTTCCGGAGCAACCAAGAATTGCGGCGGCTGCCACGAGCTCTATCGCGTCAAGAAGTGAGGCCGCGACCGCGTCGTCGGCTCCCCGACAGCCGCACAAACGAGAGGGCGAGGCCGGCAGGCCTCGCCTTTTTTGCTGACTTTGTTGGATGACCGCTACTTCGTCACCTGGCCGCGGATTTCGCCGCCGGGGTTCGCCGCGGTGTGCACGTTGACATAGTACTTGCCCGCCAGCAGATCGGCGGCCTGGGCGTCGGTCAGGGTCGCCGACCCCTCCGTGCCGCTGGCGCTGTTGGGGATCGGCACCGCGACGCCGCTGTTCTTGCCGGCTTCGGCCGGGCCATGGAAATGAGCCGTGGTCGCCGGGCCTGACAGGCCGGAATAGCTCAGCTTCCAGCTCAGGGTCTTGGAGGCGGTGTCATAGGTGATGTCGGCGGAGCCGGTGCCCTTGCTGGTGGTGGCGGGCACCTCGGCGCTGCCGCTGAGCGCGGCCTTCATCGCGACCTTGTCCGCGCGCGCGGGGCCCGCGGCCAGCATCAGGACGGCGGTGGTGGCGGCAAGGATGCGGGACATTCCTCTCACGGCATGGATCATGGTGCTCTCCCTCTGTTCGATTTGAACGGTTTCGGTCGCACGGAATACATGCTCTCCTCGCATGGTCTCCGTTCTGGTCAGGGTGGCCGTAGCAGCAGGCGCGGCGCACAGCCTAAAACCTGATCGAACCATCGACGATGCGATTTATTCCTGCGGGCAGGTTCCAAGATGCGAAAATTGCTGATTTTCATCGTCATCGTCGCGGTGGCGGGCTGTGGTGTGTTCTGGTCGGTCACCAGCCCGGCCGTTGTGCCGGCGAGCATGCTGTCCGCCCGCGCGCCGGATGTCGCCAACGGCCAGACAACCTTCAATGCCGGGGGATGTTCCGCCTGCCATGCGACGCCTGACCAGCCGGACCGCCTGCGGCTCGGCGGCGGCCTCGCCATTCCGTCCCCGTTCGGCACCTTCTATGCGCCCAACATCTCGCCGGATCCCGACGACGGCATCGGCCGCTGGAGCGAAGCGGATTTCGTCACCGCCGTGCTGAAAGGCACCTCGCCGCAGGGGGCGCACTATTTCCCGGCCTTCCCCTATGCGTCCTATCAGAAGGCCAGGGCGGAGGATGTGCGCGACCTGTTTGCGTACCTGAAGACCCTGCCGCCGGTGCGCGGCCGCATCCGCGACCATGCGCTGCACTTTCCGTTCAACATCCGCCGCCTGGTCGGCGGCTGGAAATTCCTCTTCCTCGATGACAAGCCGTTCACGCCGGATCCCTCGCAGTCGGCGGAATGGAATCGGGGCGCGTACCTCGTCAACGGGCTCGGCCATTGCGCCGAGTGCCACAGTCCCCGCAACGCCCTTGGCGGCATCGTCGCGGCGCAGCGCTTCGCCGGCGGCCCTGATCCGGAGGGCAAGGGCTGGGTGCCGAACATCACGCAGAAGGGGCTTTCCGACTGGTCGGTGAAAGCGATCGCCTATTTCCTCGAGACCGGCGACACGCCGGACGGCGACTCGGCCGGCGGCTCGATGACACGGGTGATCCGCAACATGGCGCAGCTCGGCGAGGCGGATCGTATGGCGATGGCGGTGTATCTCAAATCGCTGCCGGCGGTCGAAGGGCCGCCGCGGCCGAAGACCATCGGCGAGCACGCGCACTGACGAGGCTTGCGCGGGCCGGCCTGCCCGGCACGCGCGTGATGCGGCCTGGACAAGAAAAAACCTCCGGCGGGGCATCGCCGGAGGTTCCTGGAGGTTTAAGCTAGATGGTTTCTCCTTTTCGTTGTTGACGATCAGAAGCTGCGGAGAATCTGAACCGAGCCGTTGTAGAGGTTCTGGTTCTTCAGCTCGAAGGTGTTGCCGGCGGCAACGCCGGGGACGCCGGTGCCGACGGTGTACAGGCCGTTCTGGTTCTGGATCAGGCGGCTGTAGGTGAATTCAGCCGACAGCGTCAGGTTCTGGACGGGGGTCCAGGCCGTACGCGTACCAACCTGGGCAATCGCGAAGTTGAAGTTGCCGGTGTTGGTGCCGTTGAACGAACCTGCGCCCAGGAAGCCCGTGCCGTTCGCCGCGGCGAGCAGCGCCGCGTTGCCGGCCGAGCCGTAGTTGATCGCGGTGTACGAACCGAACAGCGAGGTGCGCCACGCCGGGGTCCAGTAGTGCTCGTAGTACGCGCTGACTTCCCAGGCCGAGGTCAGGTCGATGCTCGAGCCGTTCGCGCCGTTGGTGCCCGAGTACACGCCGTCGAGCACATAGCCGAACGCCAGGCTGCCCGCGGTGCCGGCACCGGTGCCGACCTTGGCGAAGCGACCGCCGCCGGAGGTGTCGATCGTGCCGCCGAACACGTACTTGGCCGCGCCCTTGGCGTAGCTCGCCTCAACCTTCAAGCTGTCGCCCGCGCCGGTCGGCAGGTTCTTCAGCTCGAAAGCGCCGGTGAAGGCATAGCCCCAGGCCGACGACGGATGGCCGCTGTCGCTGTTGGAGCTGGTGTAGTAGGTGCCGTGAACTTCATGCGCGGCAGCGCCGAAGTGCAGCGAGCCCCAGGCCTGGTCGAGGCGCAGGTTGGCGACGATATCCGGCACGTGGTCGCCGGTCTGGGTGTTGCCCGTGAAGGTGTTGGACGACACGCCATACGCCTGGGTCGCGGCGCCGAACGGGCCGAGGAAGCCCGCGGTCGCGTTCACGACGCCGGCCGAGCGGTAGGGCTGGGCGTCTTCCAGCGAGATCGTCGCCGACACGCCGTTGCCGAACGAGGCGGTGTAGGCGATCTGCGGGATACCGGTGGTGTTGTTCGAGCCGCCGAGGAAGCCCGACGAGATCCACGGCTTGGCGAGTGCCCACTGCGGGTCGAACTGCGACACCGCCTTACCGAAGGTGAAGCCAGCGAACTGGATGAACAGGAAGTCGTTCTCGACGAAGCCGCCCGCGATGCTCTCACGGCCCTGCAGGAAGTCGAACTGCAGGTTGGCGTAGGTGCGGACCACGCCGTACTCGGTGGCGGTGCGGGTGTCGAGGAACAGGTTCAGACGCTCACGCGTCGTGAAGTAGTTGCGGTTGTAGGAGTTCGCGCCGCCGGCGCCGCCCTGCCAGAACGGAGCGTCGAAGGTGTTGCCGTTGAACGAGGTGTCCAAACGCAGCGCACCGCCGATGCGGATGCAGGTGTCGGTGCCCGGGATGTAGTAGAAGCCTGCGCCGTACAGCGAGCAGACCTTGACGTATTCGACGGCTTTCGCCTTGACCGGAAGATCGGCAGCCTGCGCGCCGCCGAGAGCGACGAGACCCGCCGCAGTACCGAGCACAAAGCTCTTCATGATGTTCGTCAAAATAGACCTCCAAGTGTGTCAGGTGGGCCCGGTCCGTCCGGCCTTGACTCGGCCGGGCGGAGCAGCGCGCCCGCGAACCCGGCATGGCGCTTCGCGGACAACGCGACGCAACTGGGCGAAAGCCGCCAGACGGGACGACCTGAGGGAGCCCCCCTCCGTCGCCCCTGGATTGTTATGTAACAGAAGCAAGTAATTCAAATATCAAACCAAGTTACATATTTTTATGCAGGAAAATGTGACATTCCTGCCACATTTGCTGCGGTGCATGGTCGAAATTTTCAAAAAAGCATGGAATTTCAGTAGCCTAGGAGCGCTTCAGTGCTTGTGTTGGTTATATTTCTTACTTACACTTCTTCACGTTCGCGTGAGATTCGTTGCGTTTCCGTCGGGGCCGATATGTCCTAGCGATGGAGCATTGCGCCGGACGCAGCTAAGCTCGCCAACAACAGGGGACGTCGAGCCAATCGGCGCCCATCGGGAGGTTTCACATGGCGGAGGGCGGGGTATGTCGACGCGGAGAGGCGCGCAAGGGGCGAGGCTGACGTCTCTGGCCGCGAGCAAGGGGGCCGCTGCCAAGGGCACGGCCAAGACGGCGCGATCCGGCGCGACCAAGCCGGCCAAGGACCGCGTGCCTCTGATCGCCAGCCCTGAATACAAGATCTTCCGCCAGATCGTCTGGGATCTCGTGGCGATCAACAACAACCTCGAGGACATGCGCCGGCGCTGGGCCAAGAAGTTCGGCGTCACCGGGCCGCAGTGGATGATCATGATGGCGATCAACGACCTGGATCAGGGGCGGGGCGTCTCGGTCGGCGAGGTCTCGGCGAAAATCCAGGCGGTGTCGACCTTCGTGACGACGCAGACCAAGCTGCTCGAGCAGCGCGGTCTGCTCAAGCGCGTCACCTCGACGGATGACGCCCGCGTCGTGCTGATGTCGCTGTCCGATCGGGCGTGGAGCGAGATCTCCAGCTATTTCAGCCGCTGGGGCGAATTCCACGATTTCATCTTCGGCGATCTGGACGCCGCGGCGCTGCACCAGTTGCAGCACCAGATGGAGGATCTCAAGAAACGTACCGACACGGTGTGTCGCCGCGTCAGCGAGGAGAGCTGAGCGCCGCACGGGATGGGGCTGACGGCATCGGCTTCGCCGGGTGATGGTTGCCGGCGCGACGACGGCCGTGCTCCCGCAATCCGCCGCATCGTCGCGCCCGTCCGTTCATGCAGATCGTCAAGGCCGTTTCGCTCAAGATCACCAGCACGCTGATGTTCGCCCTGATGGGCGCGCAGGTGCGCTTCCTCGGCGGCAGCTATCCGGTCGGCGAGGTCGCGTTCTGCCGGGCGCTGTTCGCGCTGCTGCCGATCCTTCTCGTGTTCGCCTGGCGCGGCGAACTGCGCGGCGCGCTGCACACCAGCCGGCCGCTCGACCACGTGCTGCGCGGCATGTTCAGCATCGTCGGCACGTTCTGCACCTTCGGCGCGCTGGCGCGGCTGCCGCTCGCCGATTTCACCGCCATCGCCTTTCTCGCCCCGCTGATCACCGTGGTCCTCGCCGCGCTGTTCCTGAAGGAGCATGTCCGCGCCTATCGCTGGAGCGCGGTGGCGGCCGGCTTCGGCGGGGTGGTGCTGATGCTGCTGCCCTATCTCGGCAGCCGCGTGGAATTGACGACGTCGCTGCTGATCGGCCTCGGCTTCGCGCTCACCAATGCCTTCACCTCGGGCAGCGCGACCATCCAGATCCGGCGGCTGACCGCGACCGAGAGCACCGCCTCCATCGTGGTGTTCATGACGCTGCTGGTCATGCTGGTGTCGCTGCTCACGGTGTTCGCCGGCTGGCGCTGGCCGGAGCGTCCGATCGAGGCGGTGGCGCTCGTCGGCGTCGGCTTCGCCGGCGGCCTCGGCCAGATCTTCTTCACCGACAGCTACCGCTACGCGCCGGCCTCGTTCCTGGCGCCGTTCGACTACACCGCCATGTTGTGGGCGTTCATGTTCGGCTACCTGTTCTTCGCCGAGGTGCCGACGCACGAGGTGGTGGCGGGCGCCGCCATCGTCTCCGGCGCCGGCATCTTCGTCATCCTGCGCGAACGCTATCTCGGCCTGCAGCGGCTGCGCGCCATGACGGTCGCCCCGCTTGCCGACGAGGCCGACGTCGAGGCGGCGGAGCCGGCCAGGCGCTCGTGAGCCGCCGGCGGTGGTCGCTCGGCGGCCTAGGGCCGGTCAGAACGCCTTGAAGGTGATGATGGTGTAGGTGTCCTGGATGCCCGGCAGCACCTGCACCTTCTCGTTGACGAAGTGGCCGATGTCGATGTCCTTGTCGACATAGAACTTCACCAGCAGGTCGTAGTCGCCGGCGGTCGAGTAGATCTCGGACGCGATCTCGGCTTCCGCCAGCGCGTTGGCGACCGTGTAGGACTGGCCCAGCTTGCATTTGATTTGAACGAAAAAGGGGATCATGTCCGGTCTCTCCAGCGTGGCGGTTTGGGCCGCACTATAGCGTTTTCGCGCCTCGGGGATACCCGGTCTGGAGCAGGAAAACG
Source organism: Bradyrhizobium sp. 2TAF24 (assembly GCF_052115025.1). Classification (NCBI taxonomy): domain Bacteria; kingdom Pseudomonadati; phylum Pseudomonadota; class Alphaproteobacteria; order Hyphomicrobiales; family Nitrobacteraceae; genus Bradyrhizobium; species Bradyrhizobium sp. 2TAF24. Next base: position 91,239 of record NZ_JBFRFW010000021.1, read on the forward strand.
TGCAAAAACAACAGAATGAGGGGCGTTTCCGGCAGGGCGGTTGCCGCCGCCGCACGGCTGCGGCCGATCGCCCCCTGCGGCTGTGCAAGGGTCGCATGGGCGCAGGTTTTGTGGCAGGTGTTGCGCCATGACCACGCCCATCGCACTCACCATCGCCGGCTCCGACTCCAGCGGCGGCGCCGGCATCCAGGCCGACCTCAAGAGCTTCGCCGCCTGCGGCGTCTACGGCGCTTCGGTGATCACGGCGCTGACGGCGCAGAACACCCGCGGCGTCACCGCGATCCATGCGGTGCCGGCCGATTTCGTCACCGCGCAGATCGACGCGGTGTTCAGCGATCTCGATGTCGAGGCGGTCAAGATCGGCATGGTGGCGCAGCGCGATGTCATCGAGGCGATCATCGCCGGTCTCGCGCGCTGGTCGCCGCGCCACGTCGTGCTCGATCCGGTGATGATCGCGACCTCCGGCGATCGTCTGCTGCAGGAAGATGCGATCGCGCGGCTGTGCGGCGGGCTCATTCCGCAGGCGCACCTGATCACGCCGAACCTGCCGGAGGCCGCGGCGCTGCTGGGATGCGCGATGGCGCGGAACGAGGCGGAGATCGAGCGGCAGGGGCGGGCGCTGCTCGCGCTCGGCTGTCCGGCGGTGCTGATCAAGGGCGGACACGGCACCGGCGCCGAGAGCACAGACTACCTGATCGATGCGAGCGGCACCACGCGCCTTGCGGCGCCGCGCATCGCGACGCGCAACACCCACGGCACCGGCTGCTCGCTGTCGTCGGCGATCGCGGCCGGCCTCGCCCGCGGCGAGGATCGTCTCACCGCCGTGCGCCGCGCCAAGGACTACATCACCGCGGCGATCGCCGCTGCCGATCAGCTCACGGTCGGACGCGGATCAGGGCCGGTGCATCACTTCCATGCCTTCACGCATGTCGATGGCCGCAGCCCGCGCAAGCCGTCCTGAGCAAGCTCGACTGTACGCGTCCCGAACACGCCCGCCTCGACTTGCGAACATGTCAGTGTGCTGACTGTCGTGTGACTGTCGCAGTCCGTTGCTATGCGGATTCCACAGGTTGCTGACACGATTCCAACAGCCGGCGCGGACAGGGCATGACCTCCACCGACCTCAACAAGACCATCGTTGAAACTGCGTACAGCCGCTGGGCGCCGATCTACGACGCTGTTTGCGGCCCGGTGATGCTGCAGGGACGACGAGCCGCGGCCGCGGCCGCGCGCGCGGTCGGCGGCAAGATTCTCGAGGTCGGCGTCGGAACCGGACTGTCGTTCGACGACTACGACGCGCGCACCGAAATCACCGGCATCGACCTGTGCGAGCCGATGCTGGCGAAGGCCCGCGCCAAGATGGCGAGCGGACGCTATCCTCACGTCAAGGCGGTGCACCTGATGGATGCGCACCAGATGGCGTTCGCGGACGAGACCTTCGATTGCGTCGTCGCGCAGTTTGTCATCACGCTCGTCGCCAATCCCGAACAGGTGCTGTCCGAGTGCCGCCGCGTGGTGAAGCCGGGTGGCCGCATCATCCTGGTCAATCATCTCTATTCCGAACGCGGCGTCGCCGCCGCGGTCGAGCGCTGGGCCGCGGAGAAGACCCGCGGGCTCGGCCTGCGGCCGGAGTTTCCGTTCGCCCGGCTGCAGGCCTGGGCAAATGCCAACAACGAAGCCATTTTGGTCGAACGCCGCAAGGTTGCGCTCGGCATCTACACGCTGGTGTGTTTCGAGCGGACGATGGCGCAGCAGGTCGCGGCGTGATCCGGCGCTCTCTGTGTCATTTTACTGTCACTTGAATCTGATAGCGCCTCGCGCATGGGACGTGACGTTATGAGCGAAAGTCATCCGGAACGACGCTTCCGTACACTGTTCATCTCCGACGTGCACCTCGGAGCCCGCGGCTCCCAGACCGACCGGTTGCTCGATTTCCTGCGTTACCATGATGCCGACACGATCTATCTGGTCGGCGACATCATCGATGGCTGGGCCCTGAAGTCGAACTGGTACTGGCCGCAGTCGCACAACGATTTCGTGCAGAAGATGCTGCGCAAGGCGCGCAAGGGCGCCCGCGTCGTCTACGTGCCGGGCAACCACGACGAGTTCCTGCGGTCGTACTACGGCACCCATGCCGGCGGCATCGAGGTGGTCGAGCAGATCATCCATGAGGGCGTCGACGGCAAGCGCTATCTCGTGATCCACGGCGACATCTTCGACCTCGTGGTGCAGAACGCGCGCTGGCTCGCCCATCTCGGCGACAAGGCCTACGACTTCGCGATCCAGATGAACCGTCTGGTCAACATGTTCCGCCGCCTGTTCGGCTTCCCGTACTGGTCGCTGTCGCAGTGGGCCAAGCTCAAGGTCAAGAACGCGGTCAACTACATCGGCGCGTTCGAGAAGACGCTGGCGGCCGAGGCGCGGCGCCACAACGCCGACGGCGTGATCTGCGGCCACATCCACTACGCCACCATCCGCGACGAGCACGGCGTGCGCTACATGAATTGCGGCGACTGGGTCGAGAGCTGCTCGGCGATCGTCGAACACGACGACGGCCGTTTTGAGGTGCTGCGCTGGACCGGTCCGCTGACACAGACCGCGCCGGTGGCGCAGCCGATGCCGGCCCAAGCCGCCTGATGCGCATCCTCATTGCAACCGACGCCTGGCACCCGCAAGTCAACGGCGTCGTGCGCACGCTGACGATGATGGCCGATGCCGCGCGCAAGCTCGGCGCCGAGGTCAGCTTCCTCACCCCGCAGTCGTTCCGTACCGTGGCGCTGCCGAGCTATCCGGACCTGCGGGTGGCGCTGCCCAATCCGGCGCAGATCAGCCGCCTGATCGCCGCCGCCAAGCCGGACAACATCCATATCGCGACCGAGGGGCCGATCGGCTTCCTGGTTCGCCGCTATTGCCGCAAGCACGGCATTCCCTTCACCACCAGCTTCCATACCCGCTTTCCGGAATATGTCTCGGCGCGCTTTCCGATCCCCGAGTCGTGGGTGTGGGCGGCGCTGCGCCGCTTCCATGCGCGCAGCGGCGCGGTGATGGCGGCGACGCCGGCGCTGGCCGACGAATTGCGCACGCGCGGCTTCCGCAACGTGGTGCTGTGGCCGCGCGGCGTCGATGCCGGCCTGTTCCACCCGCGCGAGAGCGACCTCGGCCTGCCGCGTCCGGTGTTCCTCTCGGTCGGGCGCGTCGCGGTGGAGAAGAACCTCGAGGCGTTCCTGTCGCTCGATCTGCCCGGCACCAAGGTGGTGGTTGGCGATGGTCCGGCGCGGGCGCAGCTCGAAAAGCAGTTCCCCGATGCGGTGTTCCTCGGTGCGCGCCATGGCGAGGCGCTCGCGGAGGCCTATGCGGCCGCTGACGTGTTCGTGTTCCCGAGCAAGACCGACACCTTCGGGCTGGTGCTGCTGGAGGCGCTGGCGTCCGGCGTGCCGGTGGCCGCGTTCCCGGTCTGCGGGCCGAACGACGTCATCGGCAATGCGCCGGTCGGCGTGCTCAGCGACGACCTGCAGCAGGCCTGCCTGTCGGCGTTGCAGATCCCGCGCACCGCATGCCGGGCCTTCGCGCTCAGGCTGACCTGGGAGGCCTGCGCGCGGGCCTTCATCGACAATGTGCTGCGGGTGCGCAGCGAGCATGACGGTAACAAGGCGCCGTTGCTGCCGTCGGATCCGCACCTCGCTGCCTGATCGCCGCCGGCCGGCGCCTTGCCGCGCCGTCGCGGCCGGCGATAACATGGCGCCATGACCGACTCACTTCCCGTCACATCCGCCGACATCGATGCCGCGGCCGCGGTGCTCGCGCCCTATGCCGTGCGCACCCCGCTGATCACGTCTCCGGCGCTCGATGCGCGCACCGGTGGCCGCGTCTTCCTCAAGGCCGAGGTGCTGCAGCGCACCGGCTCGTTCAAGTTTCGCGGCGCCTTCAACAAGGTTGCCGCGATTCCGCCGGCGGCGCGGGCGGCCGGCGTCGTCGCCTTCTCGTCCGGCAACCATGCGCAGGGCGTCGCTGCCGCGGCCCAGCTGCTCGGCATGCCGGCGACCATCGTGATGCCGTCGGATGCGCCGCTGTCGAAGCGCGAGCGCACCAAGGGGTATGGCGCCGAGGTCGTGCTCTATGACCGGCTGCGCGAGGATCGCGAGGCGATCGCGCGCGGCATTGCCACGGCGCGCGGCGCGACACTGGTGCCGCCCTATGATGACGTCAGCATCATTGCCGGGCAGGGCACCGCGGCAAAGGAATTTGGCGAGGATCTGGCCGCACGCGGGCTTGCCCCGGACATCGTGGTGGCGCCGGCGTCCGGTGGCGGATTGATTGCCGGCACGGCGATCGCGATCAGGGCGCGCTTTGCGCAGGCGACGATCATGACCGCCGAGCCCGCGGGCTTCGACGACCATGCCCGCTCGTTCGCCAGCGGCCACCGCGAGCCGCATCGTGCTGAGGGCACCACCATCTGCGACGCGCTGATGGCGACAATCCCCGGCGAGATCACGTTTGCAATCAATCAGCGGCTGGTGTCGCGTGGCGTCACCGCGACCGATGCCGAGGTCGGCGCGGCGGTGGCATTCGCCTTCCGTGAGCTCAAGCTGGTGGTCGAGCCGGGCGGCGCAGTGGCGCTCGCGGCTCTGCTCGCCGGGCGCATCGACGCACGGGACAAGACCCTGGTCGTGATCTTGTCCGGCGGCAATGTCGACGCTGACATGTTTTCACGGCTGATCAGCGCGGCGTAGGCCGGCTCGCACAGCGACCCCCCGGAAGGCTGCGCACACGCACCTGAGGACGGCCCTGACGCGGCCGCGGGCGGTTGCGTCAGCTGAAGAACGCGATCTTCTCGGCCTGGCTCATGCGCAGGATGGCCGCCAGCGGCTGCGGTCTGGGCGCTGTCACCATGCCACGGGCGAGCAGGGCGTCGCCGAGCGATGGCGATGCAGCCGCAGTCTCCAAGACGGCAGTCGGCTCGGACGCGACGGCGGCGGCCGGCGCCGCCGAAGGCATGGCTTGCGGGACCGCTGCCGGCGCGGTCACGGGCTCCGGCATGGCGGCCGCCATCGGCGCGGCAGCGGCCTCGACAGGTGGGGGCTCGACAGAAGGCGCCTGGCCGGCGTCCGCCGCGATCCGCGCTTCGGCCCGCGGCTCCACCACGGCCATCGCGGTGAGGGCGGCGATTTCATCCTCGATGGAGGGCATCGCCGGAGCGGCAGCAGCCTCGGGCACGGCCGGCGTTTCGGCGGCCGCCTCGCGGGCGATCTCCTCGGGCGCCGCCGCGGCGGGCGCCGCAGCCATGCCAGCCGTCTCCTCGGCCAGCGCCGGCGTGGCGCGGGCCGCGGGCGCGGCAGGCTTCAGACTGACGACATTTTCGGCCACCGGATGCGGGGCGGCAGTTTCCGCTGCGGCGGGCGCCGGCGGCGCGTCGGTCAGTGCGCCGATCTGGCGCAGGATGTCGTCGAATGCGGCGAGCACCGAGTCGCTGGTCTGCAGCGCAGCGAGCGCATCCTGGTTGGCGCCGATGGTGTTGGCCTGGGTCTCGAGGATGTCGCAGATGCGGGTGTCGTAGCCGATCTCGCGCAGCCGCCAGGCGATCTCCAGGATGATGCGCAGCCCCTTGCGGGTGGGCGCGCGGGCATCCTCGGCATTCAGCCCCGCGAGCGCTTCGGCAGCCGCGCCGCGGGCGTTCTCGACGATGGCGCGGACCGCGGCGATGGTTTCGGCGATTGGCGCTGCGGCCGGCGCCGGCTGCTTCTGGGCGGCGAGCACGCCCTCGATGCGCTCGACCGCCTCCAGCACCATCGCAGTGTCGGCGTTGCGGTTGCGGCGGGAATATTCCTTCAGGAACCAGCGGCCGCGCGACGTCTCCATGAAGGCTTCGCTGATCGCATGATAGTCCGCTTCCGAAGGCAGCGCGCTGCTGGCGGAGATCGGCGACAAGGCGAAGGCGTCGTTGGCCATGAAAGTCCTGCTACGGGCTGTCACGCCGTCGCGCGACAGATCGGTCTCGAAATCATTGTCGTTTGCGCTGTATCGACGCAAAACCACCCGCGCTACATACGAACACCACGAACCGCGCCGAATCGCAATTCTTTTGATGTCCCCGGACCGACAAAATCCCGTTGCGCAACAGCTTGAGACAAGGCGATTCGCCCGCCGTCTGGCGCTGGTCTATGGCGCCGTTTTCGGGCTCGGCGGCATCAGCCTGCCGTATTTCCCGGTGTGGCTCAAAGCCGTCGGCGTCGATGTCGGCTGGATCGGCCTCATCACCGCGGTGCCGGCGCTGACCCGCTTCACCGTGCTGCCGTTCATCACCGGCTTCGCCGAGCGGCGCAACCGCCTGCGCGAGGGCATCGTGGTGCTGGCGTTGCTGACCTCGCTCGGCTTCCTGGCGATCGGCCAGCTGCGCGATCCGCTGCACATCCTCGCGGTGTTCGCGCTGACCGCGTGCGTGTGGACGCCGATCATCCCGATGGTCGACGGCTACGCGCTCAAGGGCGTGACGCGCTACGGCATCGACTATGGGCCGGTGCGGCTGTGGGGGTCGGCGGCCTTCATCGTCGGCTCGCTCGCCTGCGGCCTGATGATCGATTTCGTCACCGCGTCGTTCGTGATCTGGGTGATCGCGGCGATGGCGCTGATCGAGGCGGTGACCAGCTTCGGCCTGCGGCCGCTGGCGGGCGACGGCCCGGCGGCGGGCGAGGCGCCGCGTGCCGGTGCGCTGCTGCGGCAGGCCGGCTTCCTCGCCATCATCTTCACCTCGGCGCTGGTGCAGGGCAGCCACGCCGTCTACTACGCCTTCGCCTCGATCGCCTGGCAGAATGCCGGCCATAGCGGGCTCACGGTGTCGGCGCTGTGGTCGATCGGCGTCGTCGCCGAGATCATCGTGTTCGCGGTGTCGCCGCGCTTCTCATGGTCGCCGCTGGCGATGGTGGCGTTCGCCGCCGCGGTTGCGGCGCTGCGCTGGATCATCACCGCGCAGCAGCCGGCGCTGCCGCTGCTGGCGCTGGTGCAGACGCTGCACGGGCTGTCGTTCGGGCTTACGCAAGTGGGGATCGTCGGGCTGTTCACCCGCAACGTGCCGAGCCAGGTCATGGCGTCCGCGCAGGGTTATCTGGTCGCCGCCACCGGCCTCGTCATGAGCAGCGCCACCATGGGCGCCGGCGTGCTCTATGCGCGCTACGGCGAGGGCGCGTACTACGCCATGGCGGCGATGGCGCTCGGTGGCAGCGCGCTGATCGTGCTGGCGCGGAAGTGGCTGGTGACGACGGATGCGGCGGACAGTTAGGGGCGTCAGCCCCACAGCGCCGCGTCCGGCGGATAGACCGTGCTGCCGTCGTAGCGCAGGCCGTCGTCGCGGTCGCGGRCGAGCAGCAGCGGGCCGTCGAGATCGACGACACGGGCGTCGCGCGCCACCAGCATCGCCGGCGCCATGGCGAGCGACGTCGCCACCATGCAGCCGACCATGATGTCGAAGCCGAGCGCACGGGCTTCGTCCGCCATCGCCAGCGCCTCGGTGAGGCCGCCGGTCTTGTCGAGCTTGATGTTGACGGCGTCGTAGCGGCCGCGCAGCGCCACAAGCGATAAGCGGTCATGCACGCTCTCGTCGGCGCACACCGGCAGCGGGCGCTGGATGTCACCGAGCGCGGCGTCGCGGCCGGCGGGCAGCGGCTGCTCGACCAGCGTGACGCCGGCGTCGGCGCAGGCCGCGAGGTTGGCGGCGAGGTTGTCGGTGGTCCAGGCTTCGTTGGCGTCGACGATCAGTTCGGCGCGGGGCGCGGCGGCGCGCACTGCGCGGATGCGCGCGCCATCGCCGTCACCGCCGAGCTTGACCTTGAGCAGCGGGCGGTGCGCGGCGCGCCCGGCCGCCTCCGCCATGACCTCCGGCGTGCCCAGCGAGATGGTGTAGGCGGTGGTGCGCGGCTGTGGCGCCTGGCGGCCGAGCAGGTCCCAGACGCGGCGGCCGGCCGCCTTGGCGGCGAGGTCGAGCAGGGCGCAGTCGAGGGCGTTGCGGGGCGCGCCGGGCGGCATCAAGGCCTGCAACGCCGCGGCGTCGAGGCCGCCGGCGAGGGGCGCCTGCAGGGCCTGGACGGCTTTGAGCGTCGCCTCCGGGGTCTCACCATAGCGCGGGTAGGGCGTGCATTCGCCGCGCCCGGTGTGGACGCCGTCGGAGATTTCGGCGATCACGACCACGGCCTCGGTCTTGGCACCGCGGCTGATGGTGAAGGCGCCTGCGATCGGCCAATGTTCGATTCGCGCCACAAGATGCAGTAGGTTGCCGGAAGCCATTCAAAAAACTGACGATTTCTTTTTGCCGGTGGGCTGTCTCTGCCCCAGTATGGCTTTAAATCTATGGCTGTAAATGCACCCGACCACAGCGGGTTGCGCCGGGTGGTCTGAATTTTTATGCCAGAACAAGGATTTACGGTGGGTGCTGAGCCGGCTTTGGAACGCATCGCGCAGGCGGGCGGAGCGGTCGCCTTGCAGGCGTCGGGCACCTGGACGGCCCAGCACGCCCATGCGCTGGAGCGCCTGATCGAGGCGGCCGAGCGCGCCGGCGCGTCGGGCGCGGCGGTGCTGATCGACGTCTCGCAGGTCGCGCGGCTCGACACCTTCGGCGCCTGGCTGATCGAGCGGCTGCGGCGCAGCCTGACGACGGGCGAGGTGGCGCCGGAGATCGCCGGCCTGTCGGCCGATTATTCCAGCCTGGTCGACGAGGTCCGCCGGGTCGGCACCGCGACGCTGTCGCGGCCGCGCTCGCTGCTGTCGCCGGTCGCCGCGCTCGAGGGCGTCGGCCGCGGCGTCGCCCATATCGGCACCACCCTGATCGCGCTGGTGGCGATGACCGGGGCTCTGATCGCGGCGGGCACGCGCGTGCTGCTGCACCCGACGCGCATCCGCCTGACCTCGATGGTGCACCATATCGAGCAGGTCGGCTGGCGCGCGGTGCCGATCGTCGCGCTGATCACCTTCCTGATCGGCGCCATCATCGCCCAGCAGGGCATCTTCCATTTCCGCCGCTTCGGCGCCGATATCTTCGTGGTCGACATGCTCGGCATCCTGGTGCTGCGCGAGATCGGCGTGCTCATCGTCGCCATCATGGTGGCGGGCCGCTCCGGCAGCTCCTACACCGCCGAGCTCGGCTCGATGAAGATGCGCGAGGAGATCGACGCGCTGCGCACCATGGGCTTCGATCCCGTCGAGGTGCTGATCCTGCCGCGCACGCTGGCGCTGTTGGTGGCGCTGCCGGCGCTGACCTTCATCGGCGCCATGGCGGCGCTCTACGGCGGCGGCCTCGTCGCCTGGTTCTATGGCGGCGTCGATCCCGACGCGTTCCTGTTCCGCCTGCGCGACGCGATCTCGCTGGAGGACTTTGCCGTCGGCATGATCAAGGCGCCGATCATGGCGCTGGTGATCGCCATCGTCGCCAGCGTCGAGGGGCTGCTGGTCGAAGGCAGCGCGGAATCGCTGGGAAGCCACACCACCGCCTCGGTGGTGAAGTCGATCTTCCTCGTCATCGTGATGGACGGCATGTTCGCCATCTTCTTCGCGTCGATCGGGGTGTGACGATGGCGGACGCCCTTAACGTGCAGGACGCGATCATCGCCGTGCGCGACATCACGGTGCGGTTCGGCGCGCGCAACGTGCTCGACGGCCTCGAACTCGACGTTCGCCGCGGCGAGATCCTCGGCTTTGTCGGAGCCTCGGGCGCGGGCAAATCGGTGCTGCTGCGCACCATCATCGGCCTCGTGCCCAAGCTGCGCGGCACGGTCACCGTGCTCGGCACCGACATGGATGCGGCCGACGGTGCGACACGCCGCGGCGTCGAGCGGCGCTGGGGCGTGCTGTTCCAGCATGGCGCGCTGTTCTCCTCGCTCACCGTGCGGCAGAACATCCAGTTTCCGGTGCGCGAGTATCTGAAGGTGTCCGAGCGGCTGCTCGACGAGATCACCCTTGCCAAGCTGGCGATGGTCGGGCTCAGGCCGGAAGTGGCGGATCGCTATCCGTCCGAGCTGTCGGGCGGCATGATCAAGCGCGTGGCGCTGGCGCGCGCGCTCGCGCTCGATCCCGACATCGTGTTCCTGGACGAGCCGACCTCGGGACTCGATCCGATCGGCGCCGGCGAGTTCGACGAGCTGGTGCGCACGCTGCAGCGAACCCTCGGGCTGACGGTGTTCATGGTCACCCATGATCTCGACAGCCTGCGCACCGCCTGCGACCGCATCGCGGTGCTGGGCGAGGGCAAGGTCATCGCGATCGGCACCATGCAGGACATGCTGGCGTCGACGCATCCATGGCTGCGATCGTATTTTCACGGCGCGCGCGCCCACGCGCTCGCCGGTTCGTAGGAGTAGGTTTGATGGAAACGCGGGCGAACTACGTCCTGATCGGTCTCTTCACGCTGGCGGTTCTGGCGTGCGGATTCGGCTTCGTGATGTGGTTCCAGAGCATCCACGCGGCGAAGGCGCGCAATCCGCTGCGGATCGTGTTCGAAGGCTCGGCCTCGGGGCTGCGCACCGGCGCCAGCGTCAACTTCAACGGCATTCGCGTCGGCGAGGTGACCTCGGTGCGGATCGACGATCCCAAGCGGGTGATCGCGCTCGCCTCGGTGGACAAGAGCGCGCCGATCCGCCAGGACACCGTGGTCGGCCTCGAATTCCAGGGCCTGACCGGCGTCGCCGCGATCGCGCTCAAGGGCGGCTCGCCGGACGCCTCCGAGGTGCCGCCGGGTGCCGGCGGCATCCCGACGCTGACCGCCGATCTCAGCGCCACCCAGGACATCATGGAGTCGGTGCGCTCCTCGGTGCAGAATCTCAACCGCCTGGTCGCCGACAACCAGGAGGCGGTGCGTGCCTCGCTGCGCAGCATCGAGGCGTTCGCCACCACGCTGGCGCAGAACTCCGAGCGCATCGACAGCATCATGAGCGGCGTCGACGCCTTCGTCGGCGGCAAGGACGGCGGCCAGCTGGCCGCCGCCGTGCGGTCGTTCAAGGATCTTGCCGACAACCTCGACAAGCGCACCGCCGAGATCACCGCCAACGTCAACCGCCTGACGCTCTCCACGGGACGTGACTTCGGCGCGCTGGTGGTCGATGGCCGCCGCACGCTCGACGACATCAGCCGTGCGGTCAACAACTTCGACCGCAACCCGACCCGCGTGCTGTTCGGCGCCAGCAACACCGACGCGCGGGCGCCCGAGCCGCGCTCGGTGGTGCGCATCCCGGCGAATGCCAACGCCAGGGCACGGGGGCGCTGACGCCGGCGCGGCGCTTCACGCGCGCGGCGTCCCGTCGACCAGGCCGATCCCCGTTCCGGCGACGACGGCGTCGCCATCGAATTCATGCCACAGCCCGCGCGCGTCGCCTGTCGCGGCGCGGATCGGCATGAAGCCGCCGGACCAGGCGAGGGTGGCATTGTCCATCAGTTGCCAGCCGCCGCCGGGAAACACCGGCGAGCGCGCCAGCAGTACCGCGCCCGGCCGCGCGTCCTGCACCTCGCCATCGAGCGCGAAAATCTCGGGATGATCCTGGCAGTAGAGCTGCATGGGCACCTGCATCGTTCGCGGCGGGGGCGAGTTCGTGGCCGTTGCGTAATCCATCCGGCCCCCTCGGCGCAGCAAGCGCGACCACGCCAAACAAAAAAGGCGGAAGCTTGCGCTTCCGCCTTTATCTGTTCCGGAGAACGCCGTGGTCAGCCGAGCCGGCCGGCGGCGTGGGCGAGCAGGGTGTAGACCAGCCCGGTCTCCGAGGTCAGGTAGCTGCGCAGCGTTGCGGCGCCGCGGTCGTCCTGCGCCACGTCGTCGAGCAGCCGCTCGAACTCGGTGACATAGCGGTCGACCGTCTGCTTGAAGCCGCGGTCAGAGCGATACTTGCGGCTGACCTCGTCGAATGCCTTCTGGCCGGCGGGGGTGTAGAGCCGCTTGCTGAACGCCTTGCGTTCGCCGCGCTGGTAGCGGTCCCACATTTCGGCGGCGAGGTCGCGGTCCATCAGCCGGGCAATGTCGACGGTGAGCGAATCCAGCGGATTGCCGCTGCTGCTCGGGCGCGCGGCCGGCTGCGGCGCCGGGCGGGGCGCGCGCGGCGGTTCGGCGTCGGCGCGGTTGAGCAGCCCGGACAGCCAGCCGTCACCGCTCTGGTCGGTGCTGGGGCTGACCGGCGGCGCCTCGGTGCGGCGCGGCGGTCCCATCGGCACGCCGAGGTCCGGCGGCGGCAGCGTGGCGCTGCTGTCGCGGCGCGGCGCGGGGCGCGGGGCCGGGGCCGGCTCGCTGCGGCCGCCGACGGCAAGGATCGCCGGCTCCTCGTCGCGCTGCTGGTAGGCGCGGCTGCTGCTGCTGCCGGCGCTGACCACGTCGAGGCCGCGGCCGTGGCGGGCCACGATCCGGTTCAGCTCGGCGAGGGCTTCGATCTGGTCGACGATCACCTTGCGCATCTGCGAGGTGCTCTCGGCGGCTTCCTGCGGAATCTCCAGCACGCCGCGGCGCAGCTCGCTACGCGTCGCCTCGAGCTCCTGCTGCATCTCGGCAGCCATCTGCTTCATGCCCTGCACGACGGCGGCGAACCGTTCGGTCGACTGCGTGAACATGGCATCGGCGTGCTTGATGCTCTGCTGATAGATCTCGTTCATGGTGTCGGCGGTCTGGCGCCGCTCGTCTTCGGCCGCAACTCGCACCGCCTCGAACTGGCGCGAGATCGCGGTGGCGCCGACGCCGGCGGTTTCCGCCACCACCCGCGCGATGTCGCGGGCGCGGCCTTCGGCGGCGGCGAGCGACTCGTCGAGCAGGCTGGTGAAGCGCGACAGCCGCTGGTCGAGGTCGGTGGTGCGCAGGTCGATCGTCGTCACCAGCGATTCGAGGTCGGCCTTGCGCTCGGACACGGTCTGATGCGTGCTGCGGTTGCTCTTCTCGACGAGGGCGGCGGCGTCCGTCAGCATCTGGCCGTGGGCGGCGAACTGGCCGGACAGCGCGCCGAGGTGCTCCAGCGCCTTCGAGGTCTTGGTGGTGAAGACGCTGAGCTGATCCTCCAGCGTGCTGGTGGCGACGCCGTTGCGCGAGGTGACGTCGTTCATGGTGGTGACGAAGTCGGCGACGCGCGTCACCAGCGCCTGTTCCAGCGAGTTGAGGTTGTCGTGGGCGCCGGTCAGCACCTCCTGCAGCAGGATGTTGCCCTCGCGCAGCCGCTCGAACAGCGCGACCGTGTCGGTGCGCAGGATCTTGCTGGTCTCCTGCATCTCGGTGACGGCGGCGCTCGCCACCTGGCGCGACTGGTCGATCGCCGCGCGGGTGGTCTGCTCGATGTCACGCAGCGACTTGTTGATCGCGCCGGTGGCGATCTCGCTGGCGTTGGTGATGGTGCGGGCGAGATCGGCGCTGTTCTTGACGAGGCCCTGCGAGAACAGCGTGCCCTTGTTCTCGATCGCCTTCAGCGCGTCGTCGGTGACGCGCGTGATGTCGATGTTGATCTGGTTGCTGCGGTCGCCGAGCGCCTGCACCAGCGAGCCGCGCGAGGCGTCGATCATCTGCGCCAGGCGGTCGGTCTGCTGCTTGACGCCGGTCACGATCTCGTCGGTCTTGCCGAGCAGCACGGTGCCGAACTGGCCGGTCACGGTGATCACCGAACGCTCGATTTCGCCGGACGCCGACTTGATCCTGGTGGTGGCCTCGCCGGAAGCCGTGATCATGCGGGCGCTCGCCTCGTTGGAGGCGGTGGCCAGCGCGGCGCTGGCCTCCTTCGAGGCGTCGATCAGCGCCGCCTTGGTGGCGTTCGAGGTCGCCAGCAGCGAGGCGCCGACGTCGCTCGAGGTGTTGGTCAGCGTGCTGCTCGCCTGGTTGGAGGCCGCGACGATGGCGTGGTGCGCCTCGCGCGAGCTCGACTGCAGCGCCTCGCTGGCGGAAGCGGCGACCGTGCCGATGACGCGCTCGATGTCGGCCGAGATGACCTTGATCTGGGCGGCGGCGTCGGAGGAAACGGCCGTCAGCGTGCTGTGGGCGTCGCGGACGCTCGCCACGATGGACTCCGCGGTGGAGCTGCCGGCATAGGCAACCGAGCGCTCGATCTCGCCGCTCAGCGTCTTGATGTTGTTGGCCGCTTCCGACGAGGTCATCAGCAGCGTGTTCTGTACCTCGCGGGCGCTGCTGAGGATCGCGGCCGCGGTGGCGTTGCCGGCGGACGACAGCGTCTGCTCGATGTCCGCGGTCAGGCTGCGGACCTGGCTGGTGGTCTCCGCGGTCGCCGACAGCAGCGTGCTCTGGGCCTCGCGGGCCTTCGACAGCACGGTTTCCACGGAGGCAGCGCCGGCGGTCGACAGCAGGTGCTCGACCTCCGCCGACAGGCTCCGGGTCTGGGCGTGGGCGTCGGACGACATGCTGACCAGCGTGCTCTGCGCTTCGCGAACGCTCGCCAGCACCGCGTCGGTGGTGGCGGCGGTGGCGGCCGCAAGCGCCTGGGCGATCTCGCCGGACAGGGTGCGGGCCCGCGCGGTGGCCTCCTCCGCGCCGGCGACCAGGGCGACATGGGCGTCGCGCGAGCTGTTGAGCAGCGCGCTGGTGGTATTGGCGCTGGAGGCGGTGAGGGTCTGCTCGGCTTCCGCGGCGGCGCTGCGGATCTGGGCGCTGACGTCGCCCGACACGTTCAGCAGCGATTCGTGGGCGAGGCGGGCGTTGTTCTGGATCGAGTCCGCGGTGTTGCTCATCAGCGCGAGCAGCGAGCGCTCGGCGTCGTCGACGCGGGCGCGGATGCCCAGCGTGAGCTCCTCGGTGCGGGCCACCAGCACGTCGCTGGCCTGCCGGCCGGTGGTCTCGAACCGCGTCGCGACCGTCTCGATGCGGGCGCCGAGCAGGTTCTCGAACTGGGTGACGCGGGTCTCGATGTCGCTGGCGACCGCGCCGGCGCGGCTCTCGAGGCCGTCATGGATCGCCTGGAAGCGGGCGGTGACGGTGTCGGCGAGATGCGCGGTGCGGCCGTCGACGGCCTCGGTGAGATTGGCGATGCGCTGGTCGATGGCATCGATGGTCTGGTGGGTGCCCTTGGCCAGCGTCGAGGTCAGGGTGGCGATGCGGCTGTCGAGCGCATCGGTCACGGTGTTGACGCGCTGGTCGATGGTCTCGATCGCATGCTGGGTGCCCTGGGTCAGCGTCGAGGTCAGGGTCGCGATCCGGCTGTCGAGGGCGTCGACCGCATGCGAGGTGCCGTCGGTCAGCACGCTGGACAGCGTCGCGGCCTTCTCGTTCAGCGCCTCGACGGCTTGCGCGGTGCCGCTGCTCAGCGTGGTGTTGAGGTGGTTCAGCCGGCTGTCGATCGAGGCGGTGACGGACTGGGCACGGCTGTCGAACGAGGTCTCCAGCGCCTTGAGACGGCTGTCGACGGCGTCGTCGAACGCCTTGATGCGGGTATCCAGCGACAGGTCGAGATGGGTGACGCGGGACTCCAGCGTGTTCTCGAACGCGGCGAGGCGCTGGTCGAGCGTGCCGTGGATGTCGCCGGCCTGCGCAGTGACGCGGTTGTCGAAGGTGTCGACATAGGTCTTCAGCGTCTCGGCGATGTGCTGGGTGCGCTGGCCCATGCGGTCGACGATCTCGCCACCGAAGGTCTTCACGGTGCGATCGAACTCGGCGATGTGGCGGGTGATGAGGGCCCCGAGGTTGCCGCTGTCGCGTGCGAACCGCTCGGCGAGCTCGGCGCCCTGGTCGCGCATCAGCTCGTCGAACGCGTTCATCTGCGAGCTCAGGCTGTCGTGCGCGGCCTCGGTCTGGCTCACCACGCGGGCGACCAGGGTGTTGACGGTGTTGTCGAGCGAGGCGCTGGCCTTGTCGCCGCTGGCGGCGATGCGGCCGGCGAGGCGCTGGCCGGCGTCGTCGACCTTGCTGGCGAGGTCGCCGCTGCGCAGCTCGAGCTCGAGCAGCAGCGATTCGCTCGAGGTCTTCAGCGAGTCGTGCATCTGCTCGGTGCGCTCGGAGATGCTGTCGACGATGTTGGCGGACTGCTCGGCGAACTCGCGGGTGACGCGGTCGATGCGCTCGTTGAGCATGTCATGGACGCGGTCGGCGAGGTCGACGAATTCCTCGTGCACCGCGCCGGTCTTGAAGTTCAGGCTGGCGGTCAGCCGCTCGCTGGCGTCGAGCACCGCGCGCGTGGTCTGCGAGGAGGCTTCCTCGAGGCGGTCGAGCAGGTCGCCGCCGCGCTCGCCGAGCGCCAGTATCATGGTGTCGCCGGCGTTGCTCAGTGCCTGGGTGATGTGCTGGCCGCGCTCCTCGAGCGCAGTGGTGATGGTGCGCGCGACCTCGTCGACGCGGGAAGCAATGGCGTCGCTGATCACCGCGATGTCCTGGCGCAGGTCGATCTGCACGCCGGAGATGGCGCTGCGGACCTGCTCGGCCTGGCCGACGAGGTTGTCGCGCTGGTGGGCGATGTCCTGCAGCAGGGCGCGGATGCGCACCTCGTTGTCGCTGTAAGCGCGCTCCAGCGCCGCGACCTCGTTGGCGACCAGGGTTTCAAGCTCGCCGGCGCGGGCGATGGCACGCTCGATGCCGTCGCCCATCGCCGCGACCTCGCGGCGCACCGCCTGGCCGACGGTGACCATGGAATCGCTGGTGGCGCCCTCCGGCTCGGAGAAGCGCACCGCCACCTGCGCCATCGACTGCGCGATCATGCGCAGCTCCTGGCCACGCCAGGCGAGGTTGGCGAGGAAATAGAACAGCAGGATCGGGGCGACGAACAGCGCGATCAGCCCGACCAGCGCCAGCGTGCCGCCGGGGCCCTGGCCGATCAGCGCCTGCAGCGACGGCAGGAAGCTGATGATCAGCAGGCCCGCACCGGTGATCCAGATGCCGGAAAACAGCGTGGCGAGGGTGTAGAGGTTGCGGCCGGGGCGGCCCTTCTGGATCGCCTGCAGCAGCTGGCCGATGGTCTCGCGGTCGTCATTGGCGGCGCGGCGCGGCGGCAGTTCGTCGCTCGCCGGGAACATCGGGCGGTCGGTGGGCGACAGCGGCTTGTCCTGGAAGGGGTCGGCGGCGGGCGCGGGCGCAGCTCCGCCGTCCTGGCGCGAAGACGCCTCCCGCTGCGGCTCGCCCGGGGCCACGTCGCTGATGTTCAGCGCTTCCTGGATGGCCGAGAGAGCAACTTCGGTGGGGTCTTTCACCTTCTTCGGAGTATTCGCCATGTCAGTCTACGCCCTTGGTTTACGCGTCGGGGATCAGGCGGACGGCGGCAGAGCCGTGTCGTCCGCGGGTTCCCCGGGGGGAGGGTGCGAAGCGAAGTCGCTGGTCGCCGTCAGAACGTCTGCCGGCAAAGTGAACACCGGTTTGCCGCGGAAAACGTTCGTCTTGTCACGTCTTGCACACGTTCAGGTCGCAAAACCGGTACCCACTTCTGCGGAACGTGCGCTCAAAGCTTGTCCCCTACTTCTCCGAACATCCTATTGGCTCGATGCCTCGAATGAAATGGTCGGCGTTAAGAACATTTTAATCATCGTTAACGGCGGTTAGCGTAACGCCTTCTAACTGCACGAAATTCCAAATCGCTATTGGATTTCCCGGGTTCCAGCGGGCCAAATTGTGGCGAATTGGCGTCATTTTGGTGCAACGAACCGTTAACCACCAGCATGTTTGGCTGGTCGCGTTTCGGCCGGCGGCGTTCGCCATGGGCCGGAACCATGGACCCGCATATGGCGCACTCGTTCGAACGGATCATCTGGATGCCCTCGCCGCCGCTCGTGCCCGACGACGCGCCCATCGACATGGCCCATCTGCGCCGCATGACCATGGGCGATGCCGACGTGGAACGCGAGGTGCTGGCGATGTTTGCGGCGCAGGCGGTCGAGCTGACCGAACGGCTGGCCAAGGCCCCGGCGGAGGCTGAGCGGCTGGCGCATACATTAAAAGGGTCGGCGCGGGCGATCGGCGCTTTCCGGGTGGCGGAAGCCGCGGCCGATCTCGAGATGGCGATCCGGGCCGACCGGCCGACCGCCGCGCCGGTCCAGGCGCTGCGTGGGGCGGTGGCCGAAGCCCGCGGCGCCATCGATCTTCTGCTCAAACGCTCTTAAGGCCTCGCTCCCAGCGCTGCGGGGCCGCCTGCGGCGACAAAACCCTGGGTTCGGTGCTGGCGTGGGGCGATCGGACCCGTTATACGACTGCCATCTTTCCCTTTCCGGCAACACGAGTCGTCATGGTCAAAATCAATTTTGTCGATCCTGCGGGCACGACCCGTTCCGTCGACGTCGATGCGGGGGCAACCGTCATGGAAGCCGCCATCCGCAACGCCATCCCGGGGATCGAGGCTGAGTGCGGCGGCGCCTGCGCCTGCGCCACCTGCCATGTCTATGTCGACGCGGCCTGGCAAGAGAAGGTCGGCGCGCCGACGCCGATGGAAGAAGACATGCTCGACTTCGGCTACGACGTGCGGCCGAACTCGCGGCTGTCCTGCCAGATCAAGGTCACCGCAGAGCTCGACGGCCTCGTCGTCACCACGCCTGAGCGGCAGGCCTGAACGACGGGCTGCGCCCTGCCTGCCGTCGCGCGCCCGGATCGTCCGTCGCGTCGGACAGACGAGGGCCGGCACATCACCGGGCGCTGTTCACTGGACGCTGTCCGTCAGCCGACACTCGGTTGGCGTCATCCCGAACGCGCCGCGGAAGATGCGGTAGAACATGGCGATGCTGTCGAAGCCGCACGCCAGCGCGGTCTCCGACGCTCCTGATCGGGCGATGACGCCAGCTGCCGCCGTGCGTCCGCAAGCCGCATCGCCGTCATCGTGCGCGACACGCTCATCCCTGTCGGCGCGAACACCAGATGCAATTGCCGGATCGACACGCCGAGCTTCGCCGCGATCATCGCCGGCGTCAGGCTCGGCCGCCGCATGGCGCGCATCTCGCACCGATGATCGAAGCGCTCAAGCGGCGAAAGATCATCGCGCTCGAACTGGATCAAGGGTTCAGGCGCTCGGCGCGCGCCGCATCCAGGGCTGGAATTTGGCGATGACGTCGTCGGTGAGCGGTGCCGGCTTGCGGGTGTGGCGGTCGACCAGCACGGTGATCGCGACGGCCGAGGCCGCGCAGATGCCGTTGTGGAAGATCACCTGGTCGTAGGTGACCGAGGTGCGCCCGAGCCGCGACACCGCAAGGCCGAGCTCCACCGTACCCGGCCAGTGCACCTCCGCCTTGAAGTCGATGGCGAGGTGGGCGAGCACCCAGCTGAGCCCCTCCGGCATCAGGCCGAAAGCAGGCGCCCGGATCAGCGACACCCGGCTGGTCTCGAAATAGACCGCAAAGCTGGCATTGTTGACATGCTGATTGGGATCCTGGTCGCCGAAGCGCACATTGTCCGTCAAGCGGTAGGGGTAGTCGTCGAGGCGGATCACGGGCTTGGACGAACCGGGCTGGCTCACGCGAAGGTCTCCGGAAAATCAGGGCGTCGAACGCCATCTTTCTGGCCGAGACGGCGGCCGCCCGCAAGGGGCCGCCTGCACGCCCGCCGGCAGCGCTGGACAGGGCGAGCGCTCTCGTCGAAGATGCAGGCAAGGATGTTCTTGCCCGACTGCATTTTCCCCAAGGAAGAAGATTGAGCAATGAGCGAGCCGATCAAGACTGATGTGCTGATTATTGGTGCCGGGCCCTGCGGCCTGTTTGCGGTGTTCGAACTCGGCCTTCTCGACATGAAGGTGCATCTCGTCGACATCCTGGACAAGATCGGCGGCCAGTGCGCCGAGCTCTATCCGGAAAAGCCGATCTACGACATTCCCGGGATCCCCATGGTGACGGGGCAGGGGCTGACCGACGCCCTGATGGAACAGATCAAGCCGTTCAACCCGACCTTCCACATCAACGAGATGGTCGAGACCATTGAGAAGATCGGTGATCCCTTGTTCCGCGTCACCACCGATGTGGGCAAGGTGTTCGAGATCAAGGTGGTGGTGATCTCGGCGGGCGGCGGCTCGTTCCAGCCCAAGCGGCCGCCGGTGCCGGGCATCGAGGCCTATGAGGGCACTTCGGTGTTCTATGCCGTGCGCAAGATGGAGCAGTTCCGCGACAAGAACCTGCTGATCGTCGGCGGGGGCGATTCCGCGCTCGACTGGACGCTCAACCTGCACCCGATCGCCAAGCACGTCACCCTGCTGCACCGGCGCGACGACTTTCGCGCCGCGCCGCACAGCGTCGAGCAGATGCGCGCGCTGGTGCGCGAGGGCAGGATGGATCTCAAGCTCGGTCAGATCACCGCGCTCGAAGGCGAGGGCGGCCGGCTCTCCGCCGCGGTGGTCAAGGGCAACGACAACAGCACCTTCAAGGTCGCCTGCGACACCATCCTGCCGTTCTTCGGCCTGACCATGAAGCTCGGCCCGGTGGCCAACTGGGGCGTCAAGCTCGAGAACAACCTCGTGCCCGTCGACACCGAGGCGTTCGAGACCAACGTGCCCGGCATCTTTGCCATCGGCGACATCAACACCTATCCCGGCAAGCTCAAGCTGATCCTGTCCGGCTTCCACGAGGGCGCGCTGATGGCGCAGAAGGCGCACCGTTACGTCTATCCGGACAAGCGCCTCGTGTTCCAGTACACCACCTCATCGTCGAGCCTGCAGAAGAAGCTCGGGGTGGGGTGATCGGCCGAGACGAAAGCGTGATTTGAAGTTTGATCGACGCAATCCGTCACCCTGAGGTGGTCCGGCCCTTCACGCCTGCGGCGTGCCCCGGAATGACAGAGCCTCTTTCAGGGATCGTCATTCCGGGATGGCGCGAAGGGCCAGACTTAGGAATCTCGATCGACGCGTCAACGGCGGCGCCAGAGACCCCGTCACAGGATCGCACCCGCGGCGCTTGCAGTCGCCGCAGCCCCGCGCGCGGCGGCAGGTTCGCGGGCAGCCGCACATCCCAGACGACGCCGAGTCGCGCCAGCGCCACCAGCACCCACCAGCCGGGATCGATCTCGCCGTCTTCGTGCGCCAGCCGCGCCGATCCCGGGAAGGCGTGGTGGTTGTTGTGCAGGCTCTCGCCCATGGTCAGCAGGCTGACGTAGCTGACATTATAACCTTGGACGCCGGCGCCTTCGATGTGCCAGCTCCGTGGTCCGCGGTTGTGGGCGAAGTAGCCGACCAGCCAGTGGCCGACCAGCGACAGCGTGACCCGCACGCAAATGCCCCAGATCAGCCACGGCAGGCCGCCGACGGCGACAAACAGCAGCGCCCACGGCGCCTGCTGCAGCATGAAGGTGCGGTCGAGCAGGCGGTAGAAGCGATCGTCCGCGACGCGCGGTTCGATGTCGAGGCGCGGCGGATGGTCGAGCCGCAGCTCGCAATGCAACTGCCACCAGCCGTCGCGCCAGATCGGATTGCGGTGGGCGAGGAAGGCATGGCAGGCCGGCTTGCGCTGCGCCCAGTCGCGGATGTCGTGCTGGCGGATCATGCCGGACGGCCCGGCCATGCCGACTAGCGTCCCGAGATAGACGAACAGGTGCTCCAGCCACTGCGGGCAGGCATAGGCGCGATGGATCAGCCGGCGATGCATGCCGAGCGAATGTCCCAGGCAGATCGTGACCGCCGTGGTGGCGAGGAACAGCAGCACGGCGCCGGGCGTGACGAACAGCGGGCCGCCCATCACGGCGCCGAGCGCCATGGCGGTGATCCATAGCGATTTCACCGGTGACCACACGACGCGGCCGGCGACCGCATCGGTCACGGCGCGCTCGGTCATGCGCGGCGAGCGTTCCATGGCGATGGCGGCGGCATCGCGGTCGGACGGCGGGCGGAAAGGGGGCGGCATGGCCGGCGTCACAACACTGTGCGGCGGGTGGGGAGCGGGCATCATGGCGGCAACTCCTTCGGGCCACAAGATCGCCTTGCATATTTCCAGTTCATTCATTAACTCATGAGTTAATCAGTAAATCAATGCGCAGCGGAGAGGCGGTTCGCCGCAGCGGGAGACCGGCCGGGCATGACGGTGGATAAGATCTTCGAGGCGCTGTCGTCGCCCGCGCGGCGGCGAATCCTGGCGTTCCTGTCCAAGACCGACATGACCGCCGGCGAGATCGCCGAGCGGTTCAGCGCGCTGATGTCGGCGCCGGCGGTCTCAAAGCATCTCTCGGTGCTGGAGAATGCCGGCCTGATCTGGCGCGAGAAGCGCGGCCAGAACGTGCACTATGGGTTGAAGGAGGATGCGCTGGCCGGCACGCTGGTGCATTTCCTCGCCGAGGTCTGCCCCCGCTCGCGGCCGTTCACCAGAGACAGTCGCCGCAAGGCGACAGCGAAGTCGCCGCGCGGCGGCGAGGGGTGAGACAAGGGATGGGGCTTGGCCGCGCTACGGCCGCACGGGCGCCAGCGGCAGCTGCTCACGGATGATCGTGCTCGGCTCGGCGCCGCCCAGCCCGAGCACGTTCGTCATCGCCGGCAGCGCGGCGTCCGCCATCGCCGCATGGCCTTCGGCGGTCGGATGGATCGCGCCGCCATAGACCGCCGACAGCACGCCCCAGGTGGCGTCATGGATATCGGCGGGCAGCGCCGACGACGACACGCCCTGCGGGTAGGTCATCGCCGCGAAATAGCTGTCATTGGCGTCGCGGATCCAGCGGGCGCGCGGCGCGTAGGCGCGGAATTCGCTGGCGCCGCGGCCGCAGGTCAGCGGCGTCGACGACGCGGCCACGATATCGGAGGTGAAGCTCTCGCCGGTCGCCGAGAAGCACTGCTTGTCGAACTCCGGATCGCTGCTGCTGCGGGCGCAGAAGCCGTGATCGGCGAAGGCCTGCTGGTGCTGGTCGACGAAGGTCATGCGGTCACTCGACGGATCGCGGCACAGCACACCGCCGTCGCACAGCGCGAGGTCCTTCAGCCGCGGCAGGAATTCACGCTGCACATACGCCGCCACGCGCTGCAGCCGTCCGGGATCGGCGTTGAACGAGGGATGGATGTCGAAGCCCGCCGGGCCACCGGGGCAGGGCACGCCGCCCGTCAGCGCCGGATTGCCATACGAGGTATAGACGACGTGGGCGAGATCGCCGCCGACGAGCGGCTTCAGCGCCTCGCGCAGCCGCGCGAAGCGCTGCGGCAGCTCGCGCTGCAGCGTCGCGCGGGAATCGTCGAGCGAGCCCAGCACGCCGGTGCGGCGGAACAGGCCGCGCTCGGTGGCGCCGTCGACGATCACGTCGGCGACGAGGCCGGAGAAGTCGATGTCGTTGGCGCCGACCGACAGCAGCACGAGATCGAGCTGGCGCGACGGCTGCCGGCGCCTGGCGGCGGCGAGCGCGTCGCGCAGTTGCGACAGCTGCGCCTCCACGGTGCCGGTGCAGGTCACCGCGTTGCGGGTGAACAGGCATTCGCGGGCGCGCTGTGAGCCGAACAGGCCCTCGGTGATGGTGGCGCCGGTGCAGGCGAGCGGCAGATAGGTCACCGCGATGTGCTGATATTGAGAGGCAAGCGCGATCGCCGCCCGCGTCTGGTAGCTGTAGAGCGAGCGGTGGCAGGCCGGGTTGAGCCACTGCGCGCCGAGCAATTGCCACGTGCGCAGGCCGCTGCCCGAGGTGTCGCCGCCCTCGCAGGCCCGCGCGCCCTTGAAGTTGGCGCGGCCGGGACGGAAATACTGGTTGGCCGGACCGCCGAGATAGGACTGGAAGCAGAAGCCGTCGTCGGACAGCGCCACCGGCTTGTCCGGATTGCCCTCGCCCGAGGCGATGGAATCGCCGAGCCCGGCGATGAAGATGTCGCGCACCTCGATCTGGGTGGTGACGCGCTGCGGCGCATCGGCGCTCGACACGTCGACGGTCGCGGTGGTGGGCCGGCCGTAGCGGGCGCGAAAGTTGATCGGCTCGGCGCAGTCGACGGTGGACTGGCGCGGGCCGTCGCCGTCGTCGAAGGTCCAGGCGCAGGTCGCGCCGACCGGAATGGCGCCGGCGAGGCGCACGGTCACCGGGTGCTCGGTCGGCGTCAGGTAGCTTTCCTTGACGCCGTCTCGGGTGCAGGGCTCGCTGATCCGGCCGGTCGGATCGATGCACAGCCGGCCGACCGTGTTGCGCGCCCAGCCGCGGCCGTCGCTGCGGACGGCCAGCGCGTCCTCCGAGGCGAGGATGCTGCCGGCGCGCAGCGTCTCGGTGTGGATCAGGAAATCGCGCTCTTCCCGGAACAGGCGGAAGCGGTTGCGCACCTCCCATGAGATCTGCAGCGCGCCGTCCGCGCCCTGGGCGACGGCGGCTTGCGGCATCACCGCGCCGGC
This sequence comes from Bradyrhizobium sp. 2TAF24, assembly GCF_052115025.1. Lineage (NCBI taxonomy): Bacteria > Pseudomonadati > Pseudomonadota > Alphaproteobacteria > Hyphomicrobiales > Nitrobacteraceae > Bradyrhizobium > Bradyrhizobium sp. 2TAF24. The sequence goes on from NZ_JBFRFW010000021.1 coordinate 115,404, forward strand.
GACGAGCACGGCGCCGAGCACAATGCGGCGCATGGCGGTGTGCAGCGAAGGCGACATCGCAAAGCGGAGCGCTGCGCCGGCGAGGGGAAGGGGACGGACGGTCATGGCGCTATCAAGGACCGGCTTGAGGCAAAAATGAGGGAGGCTGTCACTCGGCCGGGTGGGGCTGCTTCACCCGTTGCCGCACCGCCATGGCGTTGAGCGTGCCGGTGCGGCGGCGCTCGTTCCACGGCTTCACCACATTGAGCCACAGTTCGCGCACGCCCATGATCGAGATCGAGATCGCGAACGGGATCACGAAATACAGCAGGCGGAATACCAGCAGCGAGGCGAGCAGTTGCTCCTTGCCGAACTGCGGCAGCGCCACCAGCATCGCCGCGTCGAACACCCCGAGGCTGCCCGGGGCATGGCTGGCGAAGCCGATCAGGGTGGCGAGGATGAACACGACGGCGACCGAGACGAAGTCGACATGCGGCACGTCGGGGGTCAGGATGTACATCGCCAGCGCGCAGAAGCCGAGGTCGATCACCCCGATCAGGATCTGCAGCAGGGTCAGCGGCGCCGACGGCAGCACCACCTTCCAGCCGTTCTGGCCGAGCTCGCGGCGGCCGTTGGCCAGCCACACCAGGTAGATGACGATGCCGGCAATGCAGCCGAGCGCGATCAGGCGGTTGACGGATGCGGGCAGCAGGTCGATGGCGCTCGCGGCAGCCGGATGCCAGGCCATGCCGATGCCCAGCACGAACATGTTGCCGAGCCAGAACGTCAGGCCCGACAGGAAGCAGATTTTCGCGACGTCGATCGCGTTGAGGCCCCAGTCCGAATAGATCCGGAAGCGGATGGCGCCGCCGGTGAATACGGTCGCGCCGATGTTGTGGCCGATGGTGTAGCTGGTGAAGCTCGACAGCGCCGCGATGCGGTAGGGCACGTGCTTCTTGCCGATCGTGCGCAGCGCGAACAGGTCGTAGAAAGTCAGCGTGAAGAAGGCACAGATCACGCACAGCGCCGCCAGCGCGATGCGGCCGGGCGGGATTTCCGTCAGCGCGATCAGAATCACGCTGGTGTCCACGCCCTTGAGGGTGCGGATGAGCGTCGTGACGGCCAGGACGATGATCAAAACGCTGGCGGCGATGCCCAGCCGTTTCCAACCCGTCCGTCCCGTGAACCCGCGTTTCAGCGCGGTCAGCAGTCGATGCATTCATCCTCCCGGCAGGGAATGATACTGAAAAAAGCCGATTGAGCGAGGCGGCAAGCGGCTGCTGCGGCGATCATAGGGGAAACTCGGTTGCGAAAAAACCGGACACGAGCCCTCCTGGTTGCGGCCAGATGCGCCAACGACGAATACGGTAAATCCCGGCGGACCGGGACGGTGGACGGTCATAGGGAAGGCGCCATTAGCGCCTCGTTGTCAAGGATATAGGACAATGTTGCGGGTCAACCAGAGTGTCTGGCCGGGGCCTGCCACGCCGCTTGCACCATTGCGCATCGCAATCCCGACACATTGCCGCCGCGGCCGGTGAGGTGCTGTACATCACGCACGGGTCAGATGCCGCGGCCGGCGCGGGCGATATGGCAAATTCATGCCGATTTCGCGGAGGCGGTTCGGCAGGCGGAGGTTGTGGCGCCGCGATCCGCCACGTTCCGGGTGTCCGCAGCGGCGTTCTGACGCACCGCGGCCGCGGCAGGGCGATCACGCCCGGCCGGGCGCCGGATCAGATCTGCCGCAACGCAAAATAGGCGCCGCAGAACGCCATCACCGCGCCCTGCACCAGCGCCACCAGCCCGGCCACGACGCCGGCGACGGTCGGCACGGCACTGGGGGCGGAGGCCGCCTGGCCCGCGGCGGCGAGCAGCAGCACGCCGATCGCAATCAGGAATTGCCGCATCCGCAGCGGGATCTGGCCGGACGCCGCCCGCCCCATCAGCGAGGCGGTGACGTAGCCGCCGACGAAGGCGGCGAGCGCCACCAGCCACCAGCCGACCGCGGCGCTGGCGGGAATGAGGTCCCCGGTGTCGGAGCGCCACAGCGCGCCGAGATCGAGGCCGAAGCGTTCGGCGATCATGTGCACGGCGAGCGCGATCAGCACGCCGGACATCATCGCGCCGGCATGGATCAGATGTCTTGGAAACGGGGCAGCCTCGGACATGCCGCCTCTTAGCATGAAGGGATGGCGGGTGTCCCGGTTCCGCGCACCGCTGCGCTATTTCGGCTCGACGCGCATGAAGATGTCGCGGTCGCCGGGCCAGCGCAGCCGCCAGCCGAGGCGGATGTCCCGCGCCTCGCCGGCGGCGAGGTCGAAGCTCCACGCCATCACGCCGCGCTTGTCGGCGACCGACTTGTCGGTGGGCGGGGTGTTGGTGGACAGCGGCTCAACGGTGATCTGGGTGATGTCGGAGACCGGCACGCGGTCGGTCACCGTGATGCGGATCGGCGTGTCGTGCAGGTTCTTGACGGTGGTCTTGAACTCGGTCACCTGCGTGCGCGCGCTGTTGATCCAGCCGGGCTCACTGTCCTTCTGGCGCAGCGGCACCCGCGTCACCTTGATGCGGTCGTCGCGGCCGGCGCCGAGCGTCGCCTTGTCGCCGGGGGCGACCAGCGGGAAGCGGCCCTTGCCGACATAGACGCCGTCGCGATGGATGCTGACCTCGCCGGGCAGCAGCGGGGCGTCGTCATTGTGGGTGAAGGCGATGTCGAGAAATGCCGATGCGTCGAGCGCCGGCGAGGTGCGGCCGATCAGCTCCGGCGCGAGGTGCGTTTCGCTCAGCGTGAAGGTCTTGGGCGAGCCGTCGCGCGGCACGCTGACACGGCCGGGCACCTTGAAGGAAGCCTGGAAGGCACCGGCCTCCAGCGTCGCCAGCACCGGTTTGGCGGCCATGGCCTGGTCTTCCGCGCGCGGTGCCGGCGCCGCGGGTGCGGGCGCGGCCTTCAGCCGCTGGGCGGCGGCGCGCTCCTGGGCGCTGCCGCCGAGCGGGACGACGATATCGTCGAACGACACGATCAGCGGCGTCACGTCCGGTGCCGCCGTGCCGCCGATGGTGCGCACGGTAGAGACGGACAGCGTCGCCTGGTCCCAGTCCTCGCCGGTGCGCTGGGCGATCTCGGCGCGGCGCACCAGGTCGAGCGCGGCCGCGCGGTCCTTGGCGCCGGTGTCGAGGCGGGCGTCGTAGCGCGGCGTCCAGGCCGCCTGGGTGACACGGTAGGTGAGGGTGAGACCGGCCTTCAGCGGCGCATTCGCCGCCACCGCGATGACCACGTCGCGCTTTGGTGCGCCCGGCCGTGCCGGCACCGGCCGGGCCTGTTCGAGGGCCGTGAGCTGGTCGGCGAGCTCGCTCTGCCTCGCGCGCACGACGCGGCTCTCCTCGTTGACCTTGGCGAGCTCCTCGCCGACGGTGTCCCAGGCCGTCTTCCAGTGCGCCGGGTCGAGGCCCTTGTCGTCCTTGCCGACCTTGGCCGGATCGAATTCACTGAAGCGCACGATGCTCTTGCGCTTGACCTCGAGGGCGTCGAGCCGCGCGGCGACCTTGCCCTGTTCCTCTTTCAGCGCGGTGATCCTGGCCTCCAGCGCCGGGTCGAGCGCCGGTTTGGCGTCGCCCGGGGACAGCCGCGTCTCCACCGCGCCGATCGCAAGCTCGCCGTCGGCGGTCGCCTCGACACGCACCGAGGCCGGATCGAGCACGGCGGGCAGCCCCTTGATCAGCACGGTCGAGGCGCCGGGCGGGAGCGTGAGCTCGGCCTGGCGGCTGACGATGGCGCCATCGGGAAACACCACCACCGAATCGATGCGCGACGCGGCGTCGATATCGGCGGCATGGGCCGCGCCGGCGGCCAGCGGCGCCGCGGCGGAGAGCAGGGCAAGGGCGGTGATGCGCATGAGATGACCTCTTCCGAAATGTCTTCAAGTCCCCGGCCGCATTGATCGCGGACAATCCGGCGGCTTGGCGGCGGCGAAGCGGCAGGAAACGGACGCGCGCGCTGGCGCGCGAATTGCGCTTCGCGCACAGCTGCGACACCATGCGACCGTTGCATGACGCGAAAATGATTGAGGTCGATGCCAAAGTCCGATCCGGCCACCGCCGCGGGTGAGAGTTACAGCTACCGGCCGTCGCTGGTCGGCGCGGCCCGCAGCTTCACGCTCACCGACGAGGGGCTGGCGTTTCGGGCGGGGCTGTCGTCCGGTATCTGGCCCTATGCGGCCATCGCCGCGATTCGGCTGTCCTACAGGCCGGTGTCGCAACAGGCGCACCGCTACCGCGCCGATCTTCGCAGCGACAGCGGTCGGCGCCTCCACCTGCTGTCGGCGAGCTGGCAGACCGCGGCGCTGGTGGCGCCGCAGGACGCGACCTATCGTGGCTTCATGCTGGAGCTGCACCGGCGCATCGCCGCGGCCGGCGGCCGGCCGGCGCTGACGACAGGCCTGCGCCGTCCATTCTATCTGCTGGCGCTCGGCGCCACCGTGCTGATCGGCGCATTGCTGGCCGGGCTGTTCGTGCGTGCCGCCTGGATCGGCTCGGTCGCGGGCATGCTGTTCATGGTGGGCTTCGCCGCGCTGTTCGCCTGGCAGATCGGCGGCTTCCTGCGGCGCAACCGGCCGCGCACCTACACGCTCGACGACGTGCCGCGCGAGCTGTTGCCGTGATGTGTCGAAGGGGCTCCCGTCGTCCTTGGAGTCCTTGCTCCGCGTCAGTGCCGCACCACCAGCACCGAGCATTTGGCGTAGCGCACGACATGGCCGGCATTGGAGCCGAGGAAGTAGGTGCGCATCGCCGGGCGGTGCGAGGTCATCACGATGAGGTCGGCATGGATCGCCGCGGCCTCCTCGAGGATCTCGTGATAGATGCCGCCCTGCCGTACCACGGTGGAGATGCGGGCCGGCTCGATGCCGGACTCGGAGGCCACGATCTCGAGCGCTTCCTCGGACGATTGCCGCTGCTGGCTGTCGAAATCGGCCGGCACATATTCAGCCAGCATCACCGGGGTCAGCGGCAGCACATTGAGCAGGCGCACGCTGCCGTTGAAGGTCTTGCTGAGCGTCGCCGCGGTGGCGATCGCCGGCTTGGCGAGATCGGTGTCGGCAAGATCGATCGGGACGAGAATGCTCCTGAACATCGGCGTCTCCCTAGTGTCCCGGTTCTAACAYTCGCATCACTTTGCGGCGGGCTCTTTGCGAATGTTAGAACCATAGGGACACTAGCAAATATAAGATTCTAGTGTGGTTTTGGATCTGACATTCGCTTGATGGACTCGCGGCGATACTGAAGCGAATGGAACTCATGCAAGCCGGGATTGTGGGCGACCACCAAAAGGCTCTGCGGGTCGTCGCCGACCGCCGCGCGCACGATGCCGAGCAGGCCGCCGGCATCCGCGCCATAGAGCTCGTCGAGGTGATCCACGGTGACCTCCGGCCATTCCTTCGAGACGATGTCCCAGGTCTGGCGGGTACGCACCGCGGTGGACACGAAGGCCTGCGCCGGCACGAGGCCGTGCTCGGCGATATAGGCACCGATCTCCTGCGCGTCGCGGTGGCCGCGCTCGTCCAGCCTGCGGTCGCGGTCCCTGCCGGTCGGGCCGTCCTTTTCGGTCTTGGCGTGGCGGAGCAGCAGCAAGCGGCGCATGGGCGGGTCCCGGCGGGGCCGGCGCGCATGCCGACCGAGGAAAGAGTGTATATCGTCTTGCGCGTGACGTCCCCGAGGCGGCGTTCGTCACGCGGAACGACAATGACGGTCATGCGAATCGCACTCGCCGCGCAGCGGTTGCTCGGGCGGCGCCATCGACGGCGTGACAAGCGGCCACGCTAACCGTAATAGGGAGCCGTGACGATGACCCGGGAAAACGACGTTGGGGATAACGCGCCGCCGGCCGAGCCGGCGCGGCCGCGGCTGACATTCGACCTCGATGTCGATGTCTGCGTGGTCGGCGCGGGCCTCGCCGGATTGACCGCCGCGCGGGAACTGGCGCGGCAGGGCATGAGCGTCGCGGTGCTCGAGGCGCGCCGCGTCGGCTGGAACGCGTCCGGTCATATGCTTGGCACGGTGATGCCGGGCTTTACCACTCCGATCGCCGACCTGATCGCGCGCGTCGGTTTTGACGATGCCCGCGAGCTGTGGGGGCTCGCGCAGCAGGGCGCGGACTACGTCCGCGACGCCGTGGCGGCGGGCGCCGTGCCGGCGATCGAGGCCGAAGGCGCGCTCGAGGTCTCGACCGTCGACAGCGGCGAGCAGCTGATCAGCCGCCTGCAGACGCTCGGTGAGGATTTCGGCGTCGAGGTCGAGGGCTGGCAGGCCGATCGCGTGCGCGAGGTGCTGCGCACCGCGCGCTACTTCCATGCCATTCACTTCCCAAGCGCGTTCGCGATCGACGGCCGTCGTTACGTCCACGGCCTGGCAATGCTGGCCGAGCAGGCCGGCGTGTGCATCTTCGAGGAGACGGCGGTGGTCGAGCTCGATCTCGCCGGCGTGCGCAAGCGCATCGCGACCCCTGAGGCGCGGCTGCGCGCCGGGCAGGTGGTGCTCGCCGGCAGCGTCCACCTCGGCGCGCCGCATCAGCGCCTCGCCGACACGCTGCTGCCGGTGTGGCGCCATGCGGCGGTCACCGCGCCGCTCGGCGAGCGGCTGCGCGAGGTCATGGCCTATGCCGGCTCGGTCGGCGACGCCGACGGCCTCACGCACTATCGCATCGTCGACGGCGACCGGCTGTTGTGGCTGGGGCCGGAAAGCACGTGGCGCGGCGATCCGGCGGCCGCGCCGCGACGGATATCTCGACGCGTGTCCTGGGCCATCGCCCGCCAGATTCGCACGCTCTATCCGGCGCTGGGCCCGGTCGAGATAGCGGAGACCTTCGGCGGCGTGATCGGCCAGACCGTCCATGGCATGCCCCAGATCGGCGAGCTCAGCCCCGGGGTCTGGGTCGCCAGCGGGTTTGGCCGCCAGGGCCTCAATACCTCGGCGATGGCCGCGCAGGTGATCACGCGCGGCATCCTGCACAGCGACGACCGCTGGCGGCTGTTCGCGCCGTTCGAGCTGGTATGGGCCGGGGGGCGGATGGGGCGTTTCGCCGGGCAGGCGGTCATCACCTGGTCGCGCGGCCAGGCCTCCGCCGCCGGCGCGCTGGCGCGCTATCGCGAGCGGGCGCGGGTGCGGGCAAGCCTCCGGGAGGAGCGGGAGGCGGCGAGCCGGGCCGCGGC